>NZ_JBSFCI010000025.1:0-137993 GCF_053593375.1 Streptomyces sp. NPDC002309
GCCCGACCGCCCGGCGGGCCGACGACGCCCCGGCCCCGGCGCCCACCCGGCACGCGGGCCCGGCCGGCCTCGTCCGGACGCCCCGCGCGCGCTCCGGCTCGGCAGTCCGCGCCCCCGACTGCGTCTGATCGGCTTCGCGCTGACCCTCGTCATGCTGGTCTTCGTGGTCCGGCTGCTCCAGGTGCAGGCCGTCGACGCGAGCGCCTACGCCGCCAAGGCCCAGCAGAACCGGTACGTCGTGCACACCCTCGCCGCCCAGCGCGGCGAGATCACCGACCGCACCGGCGTGGCCCTGGCGACCAGCGTCGACGCGTACGACATCACCGCCGACCCCACGCTGTTCACCCGCGAGCAGCTCAAGATCGGCGACGCCCCCGAGCAGGCGGCGGCGCTCCTCGCGCCGATCCTCGGCAAGGACCAGGACGAGCTCACCGGCAAGCTCCGCCCGAAGGACAAGAAGCTCCGCTACGTCAGGCTCGCCACGCGGCAGACCCCGCAGGTCTGGAAGCAGATCAAGGACCTGAGGACCGCGCTGGCCGCCAAGGCGGAGACCGACAGGAGCACCGTCAACGTCCTCGGCGGCGTCCTGGCCGAGCCCAGCAGCAAGCGCGTGTACCCCAACGGCGACCTGGCCGCCGGGATACTGGGCTGGGTCAACGCCGAGGGCAAGGGCGGCGGCGGCGTCGAGCAGCAGCTCGACGAGGAACTGGCCGGCGAGGACGGCAAGATCCGCTACGCCCAGTCCGGCGGCCTCCAGGTGCCGACCGCCGGCTCCAACGAGACGCCCGCGGTGCCCGGCTCGGACATCGAGCTGACCATCGACCGCGACATCCAGTGGGCCGCCCAGAACGCCATCGCGGAGCAGGTGGAGGAGTCCGACGCGGACCGCGGCTACGTGATCGTGCAGGACACCCGCACCGGCGAGATCCTCGCCATGGCCAACTCGCCCGGCTTCGACCCCAACGACCTGACGAAGGCCGACGCGGCCGCGATGGGCAACGCGGCCCTCCAGGACGCGTTCGAGCCCGGCTCCACCGCCAAGATCGTCTCGATGGCCGCGGTGCTGGAGGAGAACGTGGCCACGCCCCGGACCCATGTGGTGGTGCCCAACCGGCTGCACCGGGGCGACCGGCTCTTCCAGGACGACATCGACCACCCGACCTGGTACCTGACGCTCAACGGCGTGCTGGCCAAGTCCAGCAACATCGGCACCATCCTGGCCACCGGGCAGCTCGGCAGGACCCAGTCCGAGGCCAACCGGGTGCTCCACAGGTACCTGCGCGCGTTCGGCATCGGCGGCTACACCGGGCTGGGCTTCCCCGGCGAGACCAAGGGCATCCTCGCGCCGCCCGACCAGTGGTCGACCTCGCAGCAGTACACGATTCCTTTCGGCCAGGGCGTGTCCATCAACGCGATGCAGGCGGCCTCCGTGTACTCGACCATCGCCAACGGAGGCATGCGCGTCGACCCCACGCTCGTCCGCGGCACCAAGGGACCGGACGGACGCTTCACGCCCGCCCCGAAGCCGGACAGGACACGGGTCGTGAGCGAGAAGACGGCCACGACGCTCGCCCGGATGCTGGAGTCCGTCGTCGACGACGAGGAGGGCACCGGCACCAAGGCGCGCATCCCCGGCTACCGGGTCGCGGGCAAGACCGGCACCGCCAACCGCGTGGATCCGGACACCGGCAAGTACCGCGGCTACACCTCCTCGTTCGCCGGATTCGCGCCCGCGGACAAGCCCCGCGTCACCGTCTACTGCGCGATCCAGAACGCCAAGAAGGGCAGCTACTTCGGCGGACAGATCTGCGGACCCGTCTACAAGCGGGTGATGGAGTTCGCCCTGAAGACCCTGCAGGTCCCGCCGACGGGAGCCGGGCCCGCAAGGCTCCCGGTCACCTTCAAACCCTGATCAGCACCGAGCCCCCAGGAACCATCCGTGACGACGATCACCCCCGATCCCGGGAACCGGCGCGGCCCCCGCACCTCGCCCACCCGCCACCCACGACCCTCGACGGACCGCGCGGCGGGCGGGCAGCCCTCATTTAGCTCCGGAGCGGGTGCGCCCGGTACGCTCACCGCCGTGCCACACCCTGATCAGTCCCAAACCACCCAGAAGGACGTTCCCGTGACCTACCCGGGACCGCCGAGGCCGGAACGGGTCTCCGCCACACCCCTCGCGGAGCTCGCCGATCAGCTGGGTGTCGCCGCCCCGGAAGCGGCCGCCACGGTCACGGGCATCACCCATGACTCGCGCGCCGTCCGCCCCGGCGACCTGTACGCCGCGCTGCCCGGCGCCCGCGTGCACGGCGCCGACTTCGTCACGCAGGCCCTCGGTCTCGGCGCCGCCGCGGTGCTGACCGACCCGGCCGGCGCCGAGCGCGCCGCGGCCACCGGACTGCCGGTGCTCACCGTCGACGACCCGCGCGCGGAGATGGGCGAGCTGGCGGCGACGATCTACGGTCACCCGGGCCGCGAGCTGCTCCAGATCGGCATCACCGGCACCTCCGGCAAGACCACCACCGCCTACCTCGTCGAGGGCGGCATCAGGACGGGCCGTTCCGCCGGCCTGATCGGCACGGTCGAGACCCGGATCGGCGACGAGCGCATCAAGTCCGAGCGCACCACGCCCGAAGCCACCGACCTCCAGGCCCTGTTCGCCGTGATGCGCGAACGCGGGGTCGACGCGGTCGCCATGGAGGTCTCCAGCCACGCGCTGGTGCTCGGCAGGGTCGACGGCTGCGTCTTCGACGTCGCGGTCTTCACCAACCTCAGCCCGGAGCACATGGAGTTCCACTCCGACATGGAGGACTACTTCCGGGCCAAGGCGCAGCTGTTCACCCCGGAACGCAGCAGGCTCGGCGTGGTCAACATCGACGACGAGTACGGCAGGCGGCTCGCCCGCGAGGCCGGCGTGCCGGTCGTCACCTACTCCGCCGAGGGGCACCCGGACGCCGACTGGCGCGCCGAGGGCGTCGAGGTCGGCCCGATGGACTCGTCGTTCACGGTGGTCGGCCCGGACGGGGAGCGGATCGCCGCCAGGTCGCCGCTGCCGGGCCCGTTCAACGTCGCGAACAGCCTGGCCGCGATCGTCTCGCTGGCCGCCGCCGGCTTCGACCCGCAAACCGCCGCCGACGGCGTCGCCGCCGTGCCGGGGGTGCCGGGCCGTCTGGAGCGGGTGGACGCCGGCCAGGACTACCTCGCAGTCGTCGACTACGCCCACAAGACGGACGCCGTCGAGTCGGTCCTGAAGGCGCTGCGCAAGATCACCAAGGGCCGGGTGCACGTCGTGCTCGGCTGCGGAGGTGACCGGGACACCACCAAGCGGGAACCGATGGGCGCCGCCGTGGCCCGGCTCTCCGACACGGCAGTGCTGACCTCCGACAACCCCCGCTCCGAGGATCCCCTCGCGATCCTCGCCACCATGCTTCAGGGCGCGGCGACGGTGCCCGCGCACGAACGCGGAGAGGTGCTGCTGTTCGAGGACCGGGCCGCCGCCATCGCCGCCGCCGTCGGCAGGGCGCAGCCGGGGGACACCGTGCTGGTCGCGGGCAAGGGCCATGAGCAGGGCCAGGACATCGCCGGGGTGGTCCGTCCCTTCGACGACCGCCAGGTGCTGCGCGAAGCAATCCAGAAAACCCAGGGATGAAAATCCAGAAGACCCAGGGGATGAACTTGTGATCGCCCTCTCCCTCGCCGAGATCGCAGAAGTCGTCGGCGGGCAGACGCACGACATACCGGATCCGTCGGCACAGGTGACCGGACCGGTCGTCCGGGACTCCCGCGAGGTCGTGCCCGGCAGCCTGTTCGCCGCCTTCGTCGGCGAACGCGTGGACGGCCACGACTTCGCGGCACAGGTCGTCGGGGCGGGCGCGGTCGCGGTGCTCGCGTCGCGCCCCGTCGGCGTGCCCGCGATCGTCGTGGACGACGTCCAGACGGCCCTCGGCGCCCTCGCCCGGCACGTCGTGCGCGCGCTCGGCACCACCCTCGTCGCGCTCACCGGCTCCGCGGGCAAGACCAGCACCAAGGACCTGATCGCGCAGGTGCTCCAGCGCAAGGCACCGACGGTGTGGACCCCCGGATCGTTCAACAACGAGATCGGGCTGCCGCTCACCGCACTCACCGCCACCGAGGAAACCCGGTTCCTGGTACTGGAGATGGGCGCGCGGGGCATCGGCCACATCCGGTACCTCACCGGCCTCACGCCACCGCGGATCGGCCTGGTGCTCAACGTCGGCACCGCCCACATCGGCGAGTTCGGCGGCCGCGAGCAGATCGCCCAGGCCAAGGGTGAACTCGTGGAGGCACTGCCGCCGGCGGAGGACGGCGGTGCCGCGATCCTCAACGCCGACGATCCCCTCGTCCGCGCCATGGCCTCGCGCACCAAGGCGAAGGTGGTCCTCTTCGGAGAGACAGACGAAGCGGACGTACGCGCCGAGAACGTGCGTCTGACGGACTCCGGCCAGCCCTCTTTCACCCTTCACACACCCTCCGGGTGCAGCGATGTGACCATGCGCCTGTACGGTGAGCACCACGTGTCGAACGCGCTCGCCGCGGCCGCCGTCGCCCATGAGCTGGGCATGTCCGCGGACGAGATCGCCACCGCGCTCTCCGAGGCAGACTCCCTCTCCCGCTGGCGTATGGAGGTCACCGAGCGCCAGGACGGCGTGACGGTCGTCAACGACGCCTACAACGCGAACCCCGAGTCCATGCGAGCCGCCCTGCGCGCCTTGGCGGCCATGGGCAAGGGGCGTCGTACGTGGGCGGTGCTCGGCAAGATGGCCGAGCTCGGGGACGAGGCGCTCGCCGAGCACGACGCGGTCGGGCGGCTCGCCGTCCGGCTCAACGTCAGCAAGCTCGTCGCGGTCGGGGGCAGGGAAGCCGCCTGGCTGCAACTGGGCGCATATAACGAGGGTTCGTGGGGTGAGGAGTCGGTGCACGTGTCCGACGCACAGGCGGCGGTCGACCTGTTGCGCAGCGAGTTGCGCCCGGGGGACGTCGTCCTCGTGAAGGCGTCCCGTTCGGTCGGCCTGGAGAGCGTCGCGGAGGCGCTGCTCGCCACGGGTGCCGAGGGTGAGGTCGCGGCCCGATGATGAATCAGATCCTGTTCGCGGGCGTCATCGGCCTGTTCCTGACACTGGTCGGCACGCCGCTGCTGATCAAGCTGCTGGCCCGCAAGGGCTACGGTCAGTACATCCGCGACGACGGTCCGCGTGAGCACGCCAGCAAGCGCGGTACGCCCACCATGGGTGGTATCGCCTTCATCCTGGCCACGATCGCCGCGTACTTCCTGTCGAAGGTGATCACCGGCAAGCCGCCGACCTTCTCCGGTCTGCTGGTGCTCGGCCTGATGGCCGGCATGGGTCTGGTCGGTTTCCTGGACGACTACATCAAGATCGTCAAGCGGCGTTCGCTGGGTCTGCGGGCCAAGGCGAAGATGGCCGGCCAGCTGATCGTCGGTATCGCCTTCGCGGTGCTGTCGCTCCAGTTCGCCGACAACCGCGGCAACACCCCGGCCTCCACCAAGCTGTCGTTCATCACCGACTTCGGCTGGACGATCGGCCCGGTGCTGTTCGTCATCTGGGCGCTGTTCATGATCCTCGCGATGTCGAACGGCGTGAACCTCACCGACGGCCTCGACGGCCTCGCCACCGGCGCCTCCGTACTGGTCTTCGGCGCCTACACGTTCATCGGCGTCTGGCAGTTCCAGGAGTCCTGCGCCAACGCGGGCACCCTGACGAACCCGGGCGCCTGCTACGAGGTGCGCGACCCGCTCGACCTCGCCGTGGTCGCCTCGGCCCTGATGGGCGCCTGTCTGGGCTTCCTGTGGTGGAACACCTCGCCGGCCAAGATCTTCATGGGTGACACCGGCTCCCTGGCGCTCGGCGGTGTCCTCGCCGGTCTGGCCATCTGCTCCCGCACGGAGCTGCTGCTGGCCATCCTCGGCGGTCTGTTCGTGCTGATCACCATGTCGGTGGTCATCCAGGTCGGCTCGTTCCGCCTCACCGGCAAGCGCGTCTTCCGGATGGCGCCACTCCAGCACCACTTCGAACTCAAGGGCTGGTCCGAAGTCCTTGTCGTGGTCCGCTTCTGGATCATTCAGGGCATCTGTGTGATTGTCGGACTGGGCCTCTTCTATGCGGGATGGGCAGCGGAAAAGTGACCTCCTCGGAGCTCAAGGGCAAGCACGTCACCGTCGCCGGGCTCGGCGTCTCCGGCGTCCCGGCGGCCAAGGTCCTGCACGGCCTCGGCGCGCACGTCACCGTCGTCAACGACGGCGACGACGAGCGCGTCCGGGCGCAGGCCGCCGAGCTGGAGACGCTCGGCGTCACCGTTCGCCTCGGCGACGGCGCGACCCTGCCCGAGGGCACCGAGCTGATCGTCACCGCGCCGGGCTGGAAGCCCGACAAGCCGCTGTTCACGGCGGCGGCCGAGGCGGGCGTCCCGGTCTGGGGCGACGTCGAGCTCGCCTGGCGGCTGCGGGGCCCCGACGCGGCCCCCTGGCTCGCCGTCACCGGCACCAACGGCAAGACCACCACCGTCCAGATGCTCGCCTCGATCCTGCGGGCGGCCGGGCTGCGCACCGCCGCCGTCGGCAACATCGGCGTCTCGCTGCTGGACGCGGTGCTCGGCGAGGAGCGCTACGACGTCCTCGCCGTCGAGCTGTCCAGCTACCAGCTGCACTGGGCGCCCTCGCTGCGCGCCCACTCGGCCACGGTGCTGAACCTCGCCCCCGACCACCTCGACTGGCACGGCTCCATGGAGGCCTACGCCGCCGACAAGGGCCGCGTCTACGAGGGGAACCGGGTCGCCTGCGTCTACAACGCGGCCGACAAGGCCACTGAGGACCTGGTGCGCGCCGCGGACGTCGAGGAGGGCTGCAGGGCCGTCGGCTTCACGCTGGGCACCCCGGCGCCGTCCCAACTCGGCGTCGTGGAGGGCATCCTGGTCGACCGCGCCTTCGTCGAGGACCGGCACAAGAACGCCCAGGAGCTGGCCGAGGTCTCCGACGTGAACCCGCCGGCCCCGCACAACATCGCCAACGCCCTCGCGGCGGCGGCCCTCGCGCGCGCCTACGGCGTGCCCGCCCGCGCCGTGCGGGACGGCCTGCGCGCCTTCACCCCGGACGCCCACCGCATCGCACACGTCGCCGACGTGGACGGGGTGGCCTATGTCGACGATTCCAAGGCCACCAACACCCATGCCGCCGAGGCCTCGTTGGCGGCGTACGAGTCGATCGTGTGGATCGCCGGCGGACTGGCCAAGGGCGCCACCTTCGACGAGCTGGTCGCCAGGTCGGCGAAGCGGCTTCGCGGGGCCGTGCTCATCGGCGCCGATCGCGCCCTGATCCGGGAAGCCCTGGCGCGACACGCCCCGGAGGTACCCGTCGTCGACCTCGACCGGACCGACACTGGGGCGATGCTCGCGGCCGTCCGGGAGGCGCGGCACCTCGCCGTCACCGGAGACACGGTGCTTCTGGCACCCGCCTGTGCCTCCATGGACATGTTCGCCGACTACAACAAGCGAGGAGACGCGTTCGCGGAGGCGGTTCGCGAACTCGGCGCGGGCGCCTGACGGCGGGTCTCGGCCACAGCGGGCGCTGTGGGGACCCTTGAAGGGACAGGTGACTCGGATGAGGCTCGCGTTCGGCCGGCTTCGGCTCCCCGCCGGTGGGAGCCGCTGATGCCGGGCAGCCGCACCGGACGTCCTCCGGTCCGACGAACCGTCCGTGCGCCCGCCGCCGGCCGTCAGCCGCGCGAGAACCGGGCCGTGCGGGCCTACATCCGCGTGCGCCGGGCCTGGGACCGGCCGCTCACGGCGTACTACGTCATCCTCGGCGGCAGTCTGCTGATCACCGTGCTGGGTCTGGTGATGGTCTACTCGGCGTCCCAGATCACCGCGCTGCAGAATTCCCTGTCGGGGTCGCACTTCTTCCGCAAGCAGATGCTGGCCGCCGTCATCGGCGCGGTGCTGCTCTACGTCGCCTCCCGGATGCCGGTGAAGCTGCACCGGGCGCTCGCCTACCCGATCGTCGCCGGCGCGGTCTTCCTGATGGCCCTGGTGCAGGTGCCGGGGATAGGGGTGGCGGTCAACGGCAACCAGAACTGGATCTCCCTCGGCGGCTCCTTCCAGCTCCAGCCCAGCGAGTTCGGCAAGCTGGCCCTGGTGCTGTGGGGTGCGGACCTGCTCGCCCGCAAGCAGGACAAGAACCTGCTCGCCCAGTGGAAGCACATGCTGGTGCCGCTGGTGCCGGTAGCGTTCCTGCTGCTCGGCCTGATCATGCTCGGCGGCGACATGGGCACCGCGATCATCCTGACGGCGATCCTGTTCGGCCTGCTGTGGCTGGCGGGCGCTCCGACCCGGCTGTTCGTCGGCGTGCTGGGGGTCGCCGCGGTGCTCGGCGCGATCCTCATCCAGAGCAGTCCCAACCGGCTGGACCGGTTCCGCTGCATCGGCGCGACGGAGATGGGCCCCGACGGCTCCTGCTGGCAGGCCGTGCACGGCATCTACGCCCTCGCGTCCGGCGGGATCTTCGGTTCCGGACTGGGTGCGAGTGTGGAGAAATGGGGGCAACTCCCCGAAGCGCACACCGACTTCATCTTCGCCGTCACCGGTGAGGAACTGGGCCTGGCGGGGACGCTGTCGGTGCTCGCCCTCTTCGCCGCTCTAGGCTATGCGGGTATCCGCGTGGCCGGGAGCACGGAGGACCCCTTCGTCAGGTATGCCGCGGGAGGTGTGACCACCTGGATCACGGCCCAGGCCGTGATCAACATCGGTGCGGTGCTCGGCCTGCTGCCGATCGCCGGAGTCCCCCTCCCGCTGTTCTCCTACGGGGGGTCCGCCCTGCTGCCGACCATGTTCGCCATCGGGTTGCTGATCGCCTTCGCGCGCGACGAGCCCGCTGCGCGGGCGGCGCTTGCGATGCGGCAACCCCGCTTTGGTAGAAAGCGGGGGGCAGGGGAAACCGGTTCGAACCGGAGCCCCCGGAGATGGAACACGATGCGACGGCGCGCCACGGCGCGCTCGTCCGGAGAGCGGTGAATTTCGGTGCATGTCGTACTCGCTGGTGGGGGGACCGCCGGCCACATCGAGCCCGCGCTCGCCCTCGCGGACGCCCTGCGCAGGCAGGACCCGACGGTGGGGATCACCGCCCTCGGCACGGAGCGCGGCCTGGAGACCCGGCTCGTCCCGGAACGCGGCTACGATCTGGCGCTGATCCCGGCCGTCCCGCTGCCGCGCAAGCCCACTCCCGAGCTGATCACCGTCCCGGGCCGGCTGCGCGGCACCATCAAGGCGGCCGAGCAGATCCTGGAACGCACCAAGGCGGACGCCGTGGTCGGCTTCGGCGGCTATGTCGCCCTGCCCGGCTATCTGGCCGCCAAGCGGCTCGGCGTGCCGATCGTGATCCACGAGGCGAACGCCCGCCCCGGCCTCGCCAACAAGATCGGCTCCCGGTACGCCGCCCAGGTCGCCGTCTCCACCCCTGACAGCAAGCTGCGCGACGCCCGCTACATCGGCATCCCGCTGCGCCGCTCCATCGCCACCCTGGACCGGGCCGCCGCCCGCCCGGAGGCCCGCGCGATGTTCGGCCTCGACCCCAACCTGCCCACGCTGCTGGTCACCGGCGGCTCGCAGGGCGCCCGGCGGCTCAACGAGGTGGTCCAGCAGGTCGCCCCGTGGCTCCAGCAGGCCGGGATCCAGATCCTGCACGCGGTCGGCCCGAAGAACGAACTGCCGCAGGTCCACCAGATGCCGGGGATGCCCCCGTACATCCCGGTAAGTTACCTGGACCGGATGGACCTCGCGTACGCCGCGGCCGACATGATGCTCTGCCGCGCCGGCGCGATGACCGTCGCCGAACTCTCCGCCGTCGGACTGCCGGCCGCCTACGTCCCGCTGCCCATCGGCAACGGCGAACAGCGGCTGAACGCCCAGCCGGTGGTCAAGGCGGGCGGCGGCCTGCTGGTCGACGACGCGGAACTCACCCCGGAGTGGGTGCAGCAGAACATCCTGCCCGTGCTCGCCGACCCGCACCGGCTGTACGAGATGTCCCGTGCCGCCGGTGAGTTCGGCCGCCGGGACGCCGACGAACTCCTCGTCGGCATGGTGTACGAGGCGATCGCCGCCCGCCGTGCACAACGTTAGGCACATGTGAACGGAAGGCAGGGAGCGTGGCCGGACCGACCACCGCCGAGCGCGGTGCACGCCAGCAGGAGACGTCCGGCCCGCCCCCTGTCCGGAGGTCGCGGCCGCCCAAGCTTCGTATGATGATCATTCTTGGGCTTGTCGTGATTCTCCTCGGCGCCGGTACCGGCTGGCTGTTGTACGGCTCCCAGTGGACGCGTGTGGAGCGCGTGACCGTCTCCGGGACCGACGTCCTGACGCCCGCCCAGGTGCGCGAGGCCGCCGACGTACCGCGCGGCGCCCGGCTGATTTCCGTCGACACCGATCGGATCGAGACGCGACTACGGCGAAAATTGCCCCGGATCGAAGAGGTTCGGGTGGTCCGCTCCTGGCCGCACGGGATCAGTCTGAAAGTCGTCGAGCGGACCCCGGCCCTGCTCATCGAAAAGGGCCGCGAGTTCATCGAAGTGGACGACGAAGGTGTCCGTTTCGCCACGGTTTCTGAGGCGCCAAAAGGTGTTCCCCTGCTGGAATTGACGATCTCCCGGTCGGGTTCGGCCGCGCCCAGCCACCGCCGTTTCGGAGAGCTCCGACTGGTGCGCGAGGCGGTCCGCGTGGTCGGCGCCATTCCCGCCGCCGTCGCCCGGGACGCGCGGGTCGTCAAGGTCCGCTCCTTCGACGAGATCTCACTGGAGTTGACCGGCGGACGCACCGTCGTGTGGGGGAGCGGCGAGAAGGGCCGGGCGAAGGCCCGTACTCTCACGGCTCTGATGAAAGCCGCCTCGGGCGCCCGGCACTTCGACGTCAGCGTTCCCACGGCCCCCGCGTCATCAGGCAGTTGACGCGCATCAGTGCAGGCCAGCACCCTGGTTGGGCAGCGCTACGGCTGATCACATAGGGTGAAAAGAAAAACGGGAGGTTCGGCGTGTTCGTTGAACGCGCGCCACTTGTCGACTTAGTGTCCTGTTCAGAAGACTCCAGGGAACAGACACACTGGTAACCCTAAACTTCAGCGTTAGGGTTCGGGTCGGCGTTACGGACCGTCCCATTCGGCATCAGTCGTCGGACCGCGGGCACCGCGAGACGACGGCACGTAATTCGAGGCGAGAGGCCTTCGACGTGGCAGCACCGCAGAACTACCTCGCAGTCATCAAGGTCATCGGTGTCGGCGGCGGTGGTGTCAATGCCATCAACCGGATGATCGAGGTCGGTCTCAAGGGTGTCGAGTTCATCGCCATCAACACCGACGCACAGGCACTGTTGATGAGCGACGCCGACGTCAAGCTCGACGTCGGCCGGGAACTCACCCGCGGACTCGGCGCCGGCGCCAACCCGGCCGTCGGCCGCAAGGCCGCCGAGGACCACCGCGAGGAGATCGAGGAGGTCCTCAAGGGGGCCGACATGGTCTTCGTGACCGCCGGTGAAGGCGGCGGCACCGGCACCGGCGGCGCGCCCGTCGTGGCCAACATCGCCCGCTCGCTGGGCGCCCTCACCATCGGCGTCGTCACGCGCCCGTTCACCTTCGAGGGACGGCGCCGCGCCAACCAGGCGGAGGACGGTATCGCCGAGCTCCGCGAAGAGGTCGACACCCTCATCGTCATCCCGAACGACCGGCTGCTGTCCATCTCGGACCGCCAGGTCTCGGTCCTCGACGCCTTCAAGTCGGCCGACCAGGTCCTCCTTTCCGGCGTCCAGGGCATCACCGACCTCATCACCACCCCCGGCCTCATCAACCTCGACTTCGCCGACGTCAAGTCGGTCATGTCGGAGGCCGGTTCGGCCCTCATGGGCATCGGCTCGGCCCGCGGCGACGACCGCGCGGTGGCCGCGGCCGAGATGGCGATCTCCTCGCCGCTCCTGGAGGCGTCCATCGACGGCGCCCGGGGTGTGCTGCTCTCCATCTCCGGCGGCTCCGACCTCGGACTGTTCGAGATCAACGAGGCCGCCCAGCTGGTCAGCGAGGCCGCCCACCCCGAGGCCAACATCATCTTCGGCGCGGTCATCGACGACGCTCTCGGCGACGAGGTCCGGGTCACCGTGATCGCGGCCGGCTTCGACGGGGGCCAGCCCCCCGCCCGCCGGGACAACGTCCTCGGTTCGACCGCCCCCAAGCGCGAGGAGCCGGCTCCGGTACGGCAGACCGAGAGCCGCCCGTCGTTCGGCGCCCTCGGCAGCGTCAAGCCGAAGGAGGAGCCGGAGCCCGCGCCCGAGCCGGTGAGCGAGATCCAGGCGCCGCCGCCGGTGCCGCCGTCGCGCAGCTACACGGACAGCGCGGCCGAGGAGCTGGACGTTCCGGACTTCCTGAAGTGATAGGACAGCGCGACACCGTGAACGGCGCGCACTTCGCTTTCACCGACAGGTGGGGCGGGGTGAGCGCCGTTCCGTACGAGGAGCTCAACCTCGGCGGGGCCGTCGGGGACGACCCCGAGGCGGTACGGACCAATCGTGAGCTGGCCGCCAAGTCGCTCGGGCTCGACGCCGACCGGGTCGTCTGGATGAACCAGGTGCACGGCGACGACGTGGCCGTGGTCGACGGACCCTGGGGTGCCGCGGCCACGATCCCGTCGGTCGACGCGATCGTGACCCGGCAGCGTGGCCTGGCCCTCGCCGTCCTCACCGCCGACTGCGTACCCGTCCTGCTCGCCGACCCCGTCGCCGGGGTCGCCGCGGCGGCCCACGCGGGCCGCCCCGGCATGATCGCCGGGGTCGTCCCGGCCGCGCTACGCGCGATGATCGAACTGGGTGCCGAGCCGGAGCGGATCGTGGTCCGCACCGGACCCTCCGTCTGTGGCCGGTGCTACGAGGTGCCGGAGGCGATGCGCGCAGAGGTGGCCGCCGTCGAGCCGGAGGCGTACGCCGAAACGAGCTGGGGCACGCCCGCGGTCGATGTGGCCGCCGGGGTGCACGCCCAGCTCACCCGGCTCGGGGTGCGCGACCGGGAGCAGTCGCCGGTGTGCACGCTGGAGTCGGGGGATCACTTCTCGTACCGCCGCGACCGCACCACCGGTCGGCTCGCGGGCTACGTGTGGCTGGACTGATGGGACATGACGGACCGTAAGGACGAACTCGCCGTAAATCTGGCGAATGTGGAAGAGCGCATCGCCGCCGCGTGCGCGGCCGCCGGACGGCGGCGCGAGGAGGTGACCCTGATCGTGGTCACCAAGACCTACCCCGCGACCGATGTGCGGATTCTGGCCGAGCTCGGTGTACGCCATGTCGCCGAGAACCGGGACCAGGACGCGGCACCCAAGGCCGCGGATTGCTCGGATCTGCCCCTTACTTGGCATTTCGTCGGCCAGTTGCAGACCAACAAGGTGCGGTCCGTGGTCGGTTACGCGGGCGTCGTACAGTCCGTTGATCGTTCCAGGCTTGTCACGGCTCTGTCCAAGGAGGCCGTGCGCGCCGGACGCGAGCTGGGGTGCCTGATCCAGGTCGCGCTCGACGCGGGCGAGAGCGCGCGGGGGGAGCGGGGCGGAGTGGCTCCCGGCGGGATCGCGGAGTTGGCCGATCTGATGGCCGGGGCGCCGGGGTTGCGGCTCGACGGGCTGATGACCGTCGCGCCGCTCACCGGCCGGCTCGCGGGACACGAACTGGCGGCGTTCGAGCGGATGATGGATTTGTCGACTGACATGCGCCGGACCCATCCGGCTGCCACCATGGTCTCGGCAGGGATGAGTGCGGACCTCGAACAGGCCGTGGCCGCCGGGGCGACACATGTGCGCGTCGGCACTGCGGTACTCGGAGTCCGACCCAGGCTCGGGTAACGTCGCCAAGAAGTCGGACCACAGCAGAAAATATGGTCATTTCCGCCGCAGGGCGGGTGTAACGACCTCGTGGATCGCGGGCACTTGGCAGTCGTCAGCCGATCCACCACAGAGCGGAGGACTCAGAGCATGGCCGGCGCGATGCGCAAGATGGCGGTCTACCTCGGCCTCGTGGAGGACGATGGGTACGACGGCCGGGGATTCGACCCCGACGACGACTTCGAACCCGAACTCGACCCGGAGCCCGAGCGGGACCACCGGCGCCACGAGTCGTCACACCAGTCTCACGGTGCACATCAGTCCCAAAGGGATGAACCGATGCGAATGGTGCAGCCTCCGGCGCCTCGCGAGCCGGTCGCCCACGCCGCTTCGCTAGCCGCGGAATCCGGACGTCCGGCGCGCATCGCGCCCGTGGCATCCATCACACAAGAACGTCAGAGCCTGGAGAAGAACGCGCCGGTGATCATGCCCAAGGTCGTGTCGGAACGAGAGCCGTACCGGATCACCACGCTCCACCCGCGGACGTACAACGAAGCCCGTACCATCGGGGAACACTTCCGTGAGGGCACCCCGGTGATCATGAACTTGACTGAGATGGATGACACAGATGCCAAGCGACTTGTCGACTTTGCGGCGGGTTTGGTGTTTGGTCTTCACGGCAGTATCGAGCGGGTGACGCAGAAGGTGTTCCTGTTGTCTCCTGCTAACGTCGACGTCACGGCGGAGGACAAGGCCCGCATCGCAGAGGGCGGGTTCTTCAACCAGAGCTGAGACGTACGACCGGAAACATCAGTACAAGCATCACCGAGCAGTACCCAGAGCATGGATCAGGGGAGAGGGAAGCAAGGGTCATGAGCGTGGTCCTGGATGTCGTCTACATCGCGCTGATGTGCTTCCTCATCGTGCTCATCTTCCGGTTGGTCATGGACTACGTCTTCCAGTTCGCCCGCTCATGGCAACCCGGCAAGGCGATGGTGGTCGTTCTGGAGGCCACCTACACTGTCACTGATCCACCGCTCAAGCTTCTGCGGCGGTTCATTCCGCCGCTGCGTCTCGGGGGCGTGGCGCTCGACCTGTCCTTCTTCGTACTGATGATCATCGTCTACATCCTGCTCTCGATCGTGAGTCGGCTGTGAGCGATGTGAACTACGGTCTTGCCGAATGCCGACGACTACGTTGAGGTGAAGAGATGCCGTTGACCCCCGAGGATGTGCGGAACAAGCAGTTCACGACCGTCCGCCTCCGAGAAGGCTATGACGAGGACGAGGTCGATGCCTTCCTCGATGAGGTCGAAGCCGAGCTGACCCGTCTCCTGCGTGAGAACGAGGATCTGCGCGCCAAGCTGGCCGCGGCCACCCGCGCCGCCGCGCAGAACCAGCAGAACATGCGCAAGCCCCCGGAGGGGCCGGACCAGCAGCAGGGGATGCCTCAGCAGGGGATGCCGCAGCAGGGCATGCCCCCGCAGGGGATGCCGCAGCAGGGCATGCGCGGTCCCGGCGCTCCTGTGCCCGCCGGCATATCGGGCCCGCCGCAGCAGCAGATGGGTGGCCCCATGGGTGGCCCGCCCCAGCTGCCGAGCGGTGCCCCGCAGCTGCCCGCCGGCCCCGGCGGGCAGGGTCCGCAGGGTCCTGGCCCCATGGGTCAGGGGCCGATGGGCCAGGGCCCCATGGGTCAGGGGCCGATGGGCCAGGGTCCGATGGGTCAGGGCCCCATGGGTCAGGGGCCGATGGGCCAGGGTCCGATGGGTCAGGGCCCCATGGGCCAGGGTCCGATGGGTCAGGGTCCGATGCCGGGTCAGATGGGCCCGGGTCCCATGGGCGGCCCGATGGGCGGCCCCGGTATGCCCGGTCAGGGCCCCGGTGGTGACAGCGCCGCCCGCGTTCTGTCGCTTGCCCAGCAGACCGCCGACCAGGCGATCGCGGAGGCCCGTTCCGAGGCCAACAAGATCGTCGGAGAGGCTCGTTCGCGTGCCGAGGGCCTGGAGCGGGACGCCCGCGCCAAGGCCGACGCGCTGGAGCGGGACGCCCAGGAGAAGCACCGCGTCGCGATGGGCTCGCTGGAGTCCGCCCGCGCCACGCTGGAGCGCAAGGTCGAGGACCTGCGCGGCTTCGAGCGGGAGTACCGCACGCGTCTGAAGTCCTACCTGGAGTCGCAGCTGCGTCAGCTGGAGACCCAGGCGGACGACTCGCTCGCCCCGCCGCGGACTCCCGCGACCGCGTCCCTCCCGCCGTCCCCGGCGCCCTCGATGGCTCCGGCCGGCGCGGGTGCCCCGTCCTACGGTGGCAACCAGACGATGGGTGGCGGCCCCTCGCCGGCCGGCCCGTCCTACGGTGGCCAGCCGCAGATGTCCCCGGCGATGACCCAGCCGATGGCTCCGGTGCGGCCGCAGGGCCCGTCGCCGATGGGCCAGGCCCCCTCGCCGATGCGCGGGTTCCTGATCGACGAGGACGACAACTGACGGTCGGTAGTACGGCGTAGACGTCGGCAGCGTTCATAGGGCGGGGCCCCGGATTCCGATCCGGGGCCCCGCCCTTGTGCTACGCGTGTTCACGGTATATGCCGTGTCTGTTCGGATATGGGTGCACTTGTGTGGGTGCACACCATGCCGAAGGCCCGGGCCCACCAGGATGCTTCGGTGGGCCCGGGCCTTCGTCGTGGGCGTTACGCCTTGCGCAGGCGGAACGTGAGCGTCAGCGGCTCGTCCGAGAACGGGGCGCCGTAGCTGTCGTCCGCCTCGCCCTGCGCGAAGTCCGTCGCCAGGACCTCGTCGGCGATCAGCGCGGCGTGGTCGCCGAGGGCGGCGATCAGCGCCGGGTCCGTCCCGGTCCAGCGCAGCGCGATGCGGTCGGCGACGTCGAGGCCGCTGTTCTTGCGGGCCTCCTGGATCAGGCGGATCGCGTCACGGGCGAGGCCCGCGCGGCGCAGCTCCTCCGTGATCTCCAGGTCGAGGGCGACCGTGGCACCCGAGTCGGAGGCCACCGACCAGCCCTCGCGCGGGGTCTCCGTGATGATGACCTCGTCCGGGGCCAGGGTGATGGTCTCGCCGTCGACCTCCACCGACGCCGTGCCCTCGCGCAGTGCGAGGGACAGCGCGGCCGCGTCGGCGTTCGCCACGGCCTTGGCCACGTCCTGGACCCGCTTGCCGAACCGCTTGCCCAGCGCGCGGAAGTTGGCCTTGGCGGTCGTGTCGACCAGGGAGCCGCCGACCTCGCTCAGGGACGCGAGCGACTCGACGTTCAGCTCCTCCGTGATCTGCGTGTGCAGTTCGGGGGAGAGGGCGTCGAAGCCCGTCGCGGCGATCAGGGCGCGCCGCAGCGGCTGACGCGTCTTGACGCCCGACTCGGCGCGCGTGGCCCGTCCCAGCTCCACCAGGCGGCGCACCAGAACCATCTGCTGGGACAGCTCCGGATCGATGGCGGTCAGATCGGCCTCCGGCCAGGAGGACAGGTGCACCGACTCCGGTGCCCCGGGGGTGACCGGCACGATCAGGTCCTGCCAGACCCGCTCGGTGATGAACGGGGTCAGCGGTGCCATCAGCTTCGTGACCGTCTCGACGACCTCGTGCAGGGTGCGCAGGGCCGCCTTGTCGCCCTGCCAGAAGCGGCGACGGGAGCGGCGCACGTACCAGTTCGACAGGTCGTCGACGAACGCCGACAGCAGCTTGCCGGCGCGCTGGGTGTCGTACGCCTCCAGGGACCGGGTCACCTGGTCGTTCAGGGCGTGCAGTTCGGACAGCAGCCAGCGGTCGAGGAGCGGGCGGTCGGCCGGGGCCGGGTCGGCCGCGGACGGGGCCCAGTTCGACGTGCGGGCGTACAGGGCCTGGAAGGCGACCGTGTTCCAGTAGGTCAGGAGCGTCTTGCGGACGACCTCCTGGATGGTGCCGTGACCGACGCGCCGGGCCGCCCACGGGGAACCGCCGGCCGCCATGAACCAGCGGACCGCGTCCGCGCCGTGCTGGTCCATGAGCGGGATCGGCTGCAGGATGTTGCCCAGGTGCTTGGACATCTTGCGGCCGTCCTCGGCGAGGATGTGGCCGAGGCAGACGACGTTCTCGTACGAGGACTTGTCGAAGACCAGGGTGCCGATCGCCATCAGCGTGTAGAACCAGCCGCGTGTCTGGTCGATGGCCTCGCTGATGAACTGCGCCGGGTAGCGGGACTCGAAGAGTTCCTTGTTCTTGTACGGGTAGCCCCACTGCGCGAACGGCATCGAACCTGAGTCGTACCAGGCGTCGATGACCTCCGGCACGCGCGTGGCCGTCTTCTCGCAACTCGGGCAAGCGAAGGTGACGTCGTCGATGAACGGGCGGTGCGGGTCGAGGCCCGACTGGTCGGTGCCGGTCAGCTCGGTGAGCTCGGCGCGGGAGCCCACGACCGTGAGGTGGTCGTCCTCGCAGCGCCAGATCGGCAGCGGGGTGCCCCAGTAGCGGTTGCGGGACAGCGCCCAGTCGATGTTGTTGTTCAGCCAGTCGCCGTACCGGCCGTGCTTGACCGTGTCCGGGTACCAGTTGGTCCGTTCGTTCTCCTCCAGGAGGCGGTCCTTGACGGCCGTCGTGCGGATGTACCAGGACGGCTGCGCGTAGTAGAGCAGCGCGGTGTGGCAGCGCCAGCAGTGCGGGTAGCTGTGCTCGTAGGGCAGGTGCCGGAAGAGGAGGCCGCGCTCGCCGAGGTCCTCGGTGAGCTTCTCGTCGGCCTTCTTGAAGAACTGGCCGCCGACGAGGGGGAGGTCCTCCTCGAAGGTGCCGTCCGGGCGGACCGGGTTCACGACGGGCAGGCCGTAGGCACGGCAGACCTTGAGGTCGTCCTCACCGAAGGCGGGGGACTGGTGGACCAGGCCGGTGCCGTCCTCGGTGGTGACGTACTCGGCGTTGACGACGTAGTGGGCCTCGCTCGGGAATTCCACCAGCTCGAAGGGGCGCCGGTAGGTCCAGCGCTCCATCTCGGCGCCGGTGAAGCTCTGTCCGGTGGTCACCCATCCCTCGCCGAGGGCCTTCTCGACCAGCGGCTGCGCGACGACGAGTTTCTCCTCGCCGTCGGTCGCGACGACGTAGGTGACCTCGGGGTGGGCGGCCACGGCGGTGTTGGAGACGAGGGTCCACGGGGTGGTCGTCCACACGAGGAGCGCGGCCTCGCCGGCGAGGGGGCCGGAGGTGAGCGGGAAGCGGACGTAGACCGAGGGGTCGACGACCGTCTCGTAGCCCTGGGCCAGCTCGTGGTCGGACAGGCCGGTGCCGCAGCGGGGGCACCAGGGGGCGACGCGGTGGTCCTGGACGAGGAGGCCCTTGTTGAAGATCTCCTTCAGCGACCACCAGACGGATTCGATGTACTCGGGCTCCATGGTCACGTACGCCTCGTCGAGGTCGACCCAGTAGCCCATGCGGGTCGTCAGCTCGGAGAAGGCGTCGGTGTGGCGGAGCACGGAGTCGCGGCACTTGTCGTTGAACTCGGCGATGCCGTACGCCTCGATGTCCTTCTTGCCGGAGAAGCCCAACTCCTTCTCCACCGCGAGCTCCACCGGCAGGCCGTGGCAGTCCCAGCCGGCCTTGCGTGCCACGTGGTAGCCGCGCATGGTGCGGAAACGAGGGAAGACGTCCTTGAAGACGCGGGCCTCGATGTGGTGGGCGCCCGGCATGCCGTTCGCGGTGGGGGGACCTTCGTAGAACACCCACTCGGGGCGGCCCTCGGACTGCTCCAGGCTCTTGGCGAAGATCTTCTGCTCGTGCCAGAAGTCGAGCACGGCGTGCTCGAGGGCGGGCAGGTCGACCTGGGCGGGCACCTGGCGGTACGTCGGCGTTGTCATCAGCGGGCTTCCTCCGGCGGACTTGCTGCCTTCCGTCCGGAGGGACGAGAGCTACGACTTTCCTACGCCGCTTTGGCGCGCTCCCGCGGTACCACCCTCCTTGGCTCGCCGGCGCGGGGTGTGCGTCGGTGAGCCCCCTCATTGGGGCAGCGACACCGGTTCTACCGGCCCCGGCTCCTGGGCGGGGCTTTCTTCCGGCGGCTCCGGGGTGATCTTCACGTCGCGCTCGCCACCGGGCTTCCACCGTCCCCGGGTCGCTCTGGGCTGCGTACGCCGCTACTCGTCCCCATCCATGCCTTTCGCTCCGCCCAGTGTACGGCGCCGGGTGGTCCCTGACCGACCGCATTTCCGGTGACGATACCCAGGGTGTATTTTGACCCGATTGGTCGATTATGTGAATTCAGATCCTGCGATGTCCGGTCCGGCGGATTACCGGGCGGGGAGCTGGGCACAACGCATGCATGCCGGGCGCGTGGGCGCCGCGGGGCGGCGCTCCGGGTGGCGTGCCCCGTTGCCGCGGGCGTCGAGTCGATTTAACGTCCCAGCACGATTCGCGTGCAAGATCACAATATGTGAAGGGGCCGCGGCCATGGTGGTGAAGAAGACCGCCGCAGAGCAGTCGGCGTCCGGCAGGTCCAGGCACACCCACACGTCCGGTGGGGAGGCGAAGGGCGCGAGCGGCAAGAAAAGCGCGCAGGGCGGCATGGCGTCGGCCGCGAAGCGCGCGGTGGACAGGGCCGTGGAGAGCGTGATGCGGGTTCGGGGGGCGGCTGCGGCGGGGCTGGGCGGGAAGCCGTCGCCGGACGGGGAGGGGACGCGACCTGCCGGTGAGGTCTCGGCGGCGCGGGCTGCCCGGAGCGGGAAGGCGTCCGCGCGGGAGCCGGCGGTCGGGGCGTCCGTGGCCGAGGAAACGCCGGCCGTGAGGGCGTCCTCCGAGGAGGCCCCGGCGGTGAGCGGTGCGGGCAAGAAGGCGATCGGGATGAACGCGACCGGCAAGAAGGCGACCGGGAAGAACGTGACCGGGAAGAAGGCGACCGGGAAGAACGTGACCGGGAAGAAGGCTGCCGCCGAGAACGCCGCTGTCGCGCCCGAGGAGGCTGCCGTACCCGGGAAGGCCGCGGCCAGGGAGGCTGCCGCGCCCGGAAGGGGGGCTGCCAGGAAGGCTGTCGCGCACGAGAAGGGCGTGGCGCCCACGGAGGCCGTCGTGCACGAGACGGGGGCCGCGCCCACGGAGGCCGTCGTGCACGAGAAGGGCGTCGCGCCCGAGGAGACCGTCGCGCACGAGAAGGGGGCTGCCAGGAAGGGGGCCGCCAAGAAGGCCGGTCTGCACGAGGCGGCTGCCGGAGAGCGGGGCGCCGAGGGGGCGGTGGTCGAGGCGCGCGTCGCCGAGAAGGTGGTCGGGGGCGGAGCACCGGCTGAGAAGCGCGCCGCGAAGAAGGCTCCGCCGGGCAAGGCCGGGGCGTCGAAGAAGGGCACCGGGAAGGGGGCCGCGGCGGTTGAGGCGGTGGAGGCCGACGCGGCAGGGGCCGAGGGGGCGTCCGGGCCGGAGCGGGGCGCTGCGAAGAAGGCTGTCGCCAAGAGGAGCGCGGCCAAGAAGAGCGCGGCCGGCGGTGCCGCCAAGAAGAGCGTGGCCAAGAAGGGCGTCGCCGGGAAGGGTGCCGCCGACGAGCCGGCTGCCCGGGGAGCCGTCGGCGGGAAGACCTCGGTGACCACGCCGGCCATGACCGACGAGGCGGTCTCGGCGACGAAGTCGGTCTCGACGAAGGAGGCTGCCACCGAGAAGGTCGCCCCCCGCAAGAAGGCCGCGCGCGACAGTGCGGCCCCCGGTAAGGAGGCCGCGGTGGCCGGTGAGGAGGCCGTGGGTGAGAAGGCTGTGTCCGGAAAGGAGGCCGCGCGCGGGAAGGCGGGGTCCGAGAAGACGGGTCGGGCCCGCAAGGGTGCCGCTTCCGCGCGCGCGGAGGACGAGGAGGCAAGCGTCGCGAAGGTGACGGCGTCCGGGCACGGGACCGGGACCGGGGAGGAGCACGCCCTGGACGGGGCGCGCGGGCGGGGCAAGGGCAAGAAGGCGGGCGCGGCGCGGGCCGCGAAGCAGACGGGAGCCACGACGGTGGTTGCGAAGAAGACCCCTGGGAAGGCCGCGGCGGCGAAGACGGCCGTCCCCAAGGCGCGTGTCGCCGCGGCGGAGCCGGGCGAGCTCGCGGTGCGTCCCGGTGAGGACCCCTGGACCCCGGAAGAGGTCGAGGGGGCCCGCGCGGAACTGACGTCGGAGATGGAGCGGCTCGGCGCGGAGATCGCCAACGCAGAGTCGTCCCTGGTCGGCCTGATGCGCGACTCGGGCGACGGCGCGGGTGACGACCAGGCCGACACCGGCGCCAAGAACATCACCCGTGAGCACGAGCTGTCCCTGGCCGCGAACGCGCACGAGATGCTGACCCAGACCGAGCACGCCCTGCAACGCCTCGACGCGGGCACGTACGGCCTGTGCGAGAACTGCGGCAACCCCATCGGAAAGGCCCGTATGCAGGCATTTCCCCGGGCCACCCTGTGCGTCGAGTGCAAGCAGAAGCAGGAGCGGCGCTACTGATCCGCCGATCGCCCCCCGGATGCCTCCTGGGCACGTGCGCCGTCAGCGGCGTGCCGTACCCTCGTGCTCAGTCAGGCACCTAGGTTGAGGGACTCACGTGGCAGAGGCGGAGCGCATCATCGGTACGCCGGGCACCCCGGACGCGGCGCGGACCGAGCAGGAGCGGCCCGGCGACGACGCCGCGCCGCACGAGCGGTCCGGTGCCGAGGCGGCCCAGACCCCCGCCGGCGGGGCCGGCGGCGACCAGGGCGACTCCCCGGCCGAGCGGCCCCGGGGCAGGCGCCGTGTCGCGGTGCTCTTCGCGGTCGCCGGGTTCGCGTACGCCCTCGACCTGATCAGCAAGATGATCGTGGTCGCCAAGCTGGAGCACCACCAGCCGATCGAGGTCATCGGGGACTGGCTGCGCTTCGAGGCGATCCGCAACGCGGGCGCGGCCTTCGGCTTCGGTGAGGCCTTCACCGTGATCTTCACGGTGATCGCGGCGGCCGTCATCGTGGTGATCGTCCGGCTCGCCCGCAAGCTGTACAGCCTGCCCTGGGCGATCGCGCTCGGCCTGCTGCTCGGCGGCGCGCTCGGCAACCTCACCGACCGGATCTTCCGCTCGCCGGGCGTCTTCAAGGGCGCGGTCGTCGACTTCATCGCACCCAAGCACTTCGCCGTCTTCAACCTCGCCGACTCGGCGATCGTGTGCGGCGGCATCCTGATCGTGCTGCTGTCCTTCAAGGGCCTCGACCCGGACGGCACCGTCCACAAGGACTGAACAAGGACTGAGCCCCGGACGGCCTCCGGCGGGCTGGCGTACGGCGTTGTCGGACCCGTCCGGCATACTCGACGGGTGAGCACGATTCCCGAGATCCGTACCCTGCCCGTGCCGGACGGCCTGGAGGGCGAGCGCGTCGACGCCGCCCTCTCGCGCATGTTCGGCTTCTCCCGTACCAAGGCCGCGGAGCTCGCCGCGGCGGGCAAGGTGCTGGTCGACGGCACGGCGGTCGGCAAGTCCGAGCGGGTGCACGGCGGCGCCTGGATGGAGGTCGAGATGCCGCAGGCGGCCCCGCCGGTGCAGGTGGTGGCCGAGCCCGTCGAGGGCATGGAGATCGTCCACGACGACGAGGACGTGGTCGTCGTCGTCAAGCCGGTCGGCGTGGCCGCGCACCCGAGCCCGGGCTGGACCGGCCCGACGGTCATCGGCGGTCTGGCCGCCGCCGGGTACCGGATCTCCACCTCCGGTGCCGCCGAGCGGCAGGGCATCGTGCACCGCCTCGACGTCGGCACGTCCGGACTGATGACGGTCGCCAAGTCCGAGCGCGCGTACACCTCGCTCAAGAGGCAGTTCAAGGAGCGCACGGTCGACAAGCGGTACCACACCCTCGTCCAGGGGCACCCCGACCCCACGAGCGGCACCATCGACGCGCCCATCGGCCGCCACCCCCAGCACGACTACAAGTGGGCGGTCACGGCCGAGGGCAAGCCGTCCGTGACCCACTACGACCTGATCGAGGCCTTCCGCGCCGCCTCCCTGCTGGACGTGAAGCTGGAGACGGGCCGCACCCACCAGATCCGCGTCCACATGGCCGCCCACCGGCACCCCTGCGCCGGCGACCTGACCTACGGCGCCGACCCGACGCTCGCCAAGCGGCTCGGGCTGACCCGGCAGTGGCTGCACGCCGTGAGGCTGGGCTTCGAGCACCCCGGGGACGGCGAGTGGGTGGAGTTCGCCTGCGACTACCCCGAGGACCTGCGGAACGCGTTGGACAAGGTGCGCGAGGAGACCTACGGATGAGCGCCGGGTACGTCGTGCGGGTCGCGGAGGAGCCGGCCGACCGCGAGGCGTGTTTCGCCGTGCGCAAGGAGGTCTTCGTCGCCGAGCAGGGCGTGCCGGAGGACGTGGAGTACGACGCGGACGACCCCGGCGCGCTGCATGTGCTGGCCGTGCGCGAGGACGGCGTCCCGCTCGGGACCGGGCGGCTGCTGTACGGCGCCGCGGCGGCCGGCAAGACCGGGGGCGACCCGTCGGTGGGCTCGCTCGGGCGGCTCGCGGTGACGCGGGAGGCCCGTGGACTCGGCGTCGGCGCCGCGTTGGTGCGGGCCATCGAGGACGCGGCCCGCGCGCGGGGACTGGCAGCCGTCGATCTGCACGCGCAGACGCACGCCATGGGGTTCTACGAGCGGCTCGGTTACGTGGCGTACGGCCCCGAGTTCCCCGACGCGGGGATACCGCACCGCTCCATGCGGCGTCCGCTCTAGCGTCACGGCACGGCTCGGCCGCGCGACGCGGAGCCCGACCGTTCGGCGGGGGGTTTCGTCCGTTCTGAGCCCGGGGAGCTGACCGTGGATCAGTTGGCCCTGCTGTTCCTGCTGTTGCTCGGCGCCGCCGTGAGCGTCCCGGTCGGCGACCGGCTGCGGTTGCCGGCGCCGGTGCTGATGACCCGGGGAGATGCTGAGCGCGGCGCGGCACGAGGTGCTGGCCGCGCGCGGTGAGGCGGGGGCCGATCCGGAGGTGGTGGACCGGGTGTTGCGGCAGCTGGACGTGCGGAGTCTGCGGTGAGCGCGGGTGGTGGCGCGTGGGGGTCTTCTCTTGGCGCGTGAGGGTCCCCCACTGATGCGTGGGGGCTCTCCCACTGGTGCGTGGTGATTTCCCACCCACGCGCCATGCCGCCCGTTTCCGGTCGGAGAGCCGTGAGCGACGCCCGTGGGCGGTCAGCGCCGACGGCTCTCCGCCGTGGGTTCTCAGCCGCGGTCCGGCCTCGGGGTATCCACCGCCCGGCGGGACGGGCCGTCCGGCGAGCGGCGGTGGCCGTTGGGGCCCGGGGGCAGGCTCGCGTCCGCGGTGTTGACGCGGGGAAGGGCGTACTGGTGCTCCTGGATCAGCCAGGCGATCATCCGCTCGCGGACGGTGACCCGCACCGTCCAGACGTCGTCGGCGTCCTTCGCCGTCACCAGCGCCCGTACCTCCATGGTGTTGGGCGTGGTGTCCGTCACGTCCAGACCGTAGCTGCGGCCGTCCCAGGCGGGGCACTCGCGCAGGATGTCGCGGAGCTTCTCGCGCATCGCGGCCACCGGCGCGGTGTGGTCGAGGTGCCAGTAGACGATGCCGGTCATCTGCGGCGTGCCGCGCGACCAGTTCTCGAAGGGCTTGGACGTGAAGTACGACACCGGCATGGTGATCCGGCGCTCGTCCCAGGTGCGGACCGTGAGGTAGGTCAGCGTGATCTCCTCGACGGTGCCCCATTCGCCGTCCACCACGACCGTGTCGCCGATGCGCACCATGTCGCCGAACGCGATCTGCAGCCCCGCGAACATGTTGCTCAGCGTGGACTGCGCCGCCACACCGGCGACGATGCCGAGGATACCGGCGGAGGCCAGCAGCGAGGCACCGGCCGCGCGCATCGCCGGGAACGTCAGCAGCATCGAGGCGACGGCGACCACACCGACGACCGCCGCGACCACCCGCGTGATCAGCGTCACCTGGGTGCGCACCCGGCGGAGCCGCGCCGGGTCGCGCCGGGCGCGGGAGTTGGCGTAGCGCGAGTACGAGGTCTCGACGACCGCCGCCGCGATCCGGATCACCAGCCAGGCCGCCGACCCGATCAGGACCAGTGTGAGCGCCTGCCCGATGCCGACCCGGTGGTCCTCCAGCAGTCGCGCCTCGTCGTACGAGCCTCTCAGCGCGGCGGCGCACAGCACGAGCTGGAAGGGGATGCGGCCACGGCGCAGCAGACCCCACAGCGGGGTCTCCGGGTGCCGCCCGTCGGCCTTGCGCAGCAGCAGGTCGGTGGCCCACCCGATGAGCAGGCCGAGCACGACCGAGCCGCCGACGACTATGAGGGGGCGGAGCAGGTTCTCCATGTCTTCGAACGTAACCGCTCCCGCGGGGCGGTGAACATGTGACTTCCCGGCGGATCGGGGTACTGCCCCGGACCTGCCCGTCGTACCCGGCTGGCACCATGGCCTCATGAACATCATGCTGTTCCACTCGACCTACGGCCTCGGACCCGCGGTGCGCGCCGCGGCGGACCGGCTGCGTGCGGCCGGCCACGAGGTGTGGACGCCGGACCTCTTCGAGGGGCGCACGTTCGGGACGGCCGAGGAGGGCATGGCGTTCAAGGAGGAGGTCGGCAAGGACGAGTTGCTGAGGCGGGCCGTGCTGGCCGCCGCGCCGTACTCGGAACGCGGCCTGGTCTACGCCGGGTTCTCGCTCGGCGCCTCGGTGGCGCAGACCCTCGCGCTGGGCGACGAGCGGGCGCGCGGGCTGCTGCTCCTGCACGGCACCTCGGATCTCGCCCCCCACACCTCGGTGGACGACCTTCCGGTGCAGTTGCACGTCGCGGAGCCGGACCCGTTCGAGACGGACGACTGGCTGAGCGCCTGGTATCTCCAGATGCGGCGCGCCGGGGCGGACGTGGAGGTCTACCGGTACGCCGGAGCCGGGCACCTCTACACCGATCCCGAGCTGCCGGACTACGACGAGGAGGCCGCCGAGGCCACCTGGCGGGTGGCTCTCGGCTTCCTCGGAAGTCTCTAGGACCCGGGCTCGGCCCGTCGGTCACACCGGGTCGTACGTGCGCTCCACCTTCTGCGTGCCGCTGCGGGTGCGGTACGAACGGCTCCAGGAGGACGCCGTGTCGGCCTTGGTGCGGTCGGCGAGGACGTAGTAGTCCATCTGCGCGCGCTCGGCGGTGATGTCCAGGACGCCGTAGCCGTGGCGGTCGGTGTCGACCCAGTGGACGTGCCGGTTGGCGGCGCGGATGAGCGGCGAGGCGAGGGCGGAGACGGTGCCCTCGGGGACCTTCACCATGTCGTCGAGGTTGTCGGAGGTGACCGAGGTGACCACGAACTCCGTGGCGGCCGACGCCGACAGGGGGTAGGTGCCGGCGTTCACCGGCACGTCGTTGGCCCACGCCATGTGGATGTCGCCGGTCAGGAAGACCGTGTTGCGGATCGCGTTCGCGCGCAGATGGGCGAGGACCTCGCGGCGGTCGTCGGTGTAGCCGTCCCACTGGTCGGTGTTGATGGCCAGGCCCTCCTGCGGCAGGCCCAGCAGCTTGGCCAGCGGCTTGAGGAGCTCGGCGGAGAGCGAGCCGACGGCGAACGGAGCGATCATCACCGAGTTGCCGACCAGCCGCCAGGTGGTGTCGGAGGACTTCAGGCCCGCCTTCAGCCAGTCGAGCTGGGCGCGCCCGGTGAGCGTGCGCTCCGGGTCGTCGACGTCACCGTTGCCGAGCCCCACCTGCTGCGAGCGGAAGGAGCGCAGGTCGAGCAGGGAGAGGTCGGCGAGCTTGCCGAAACGCAGCCGGCGGTAGGTGGTGCCGGCGATCGCCGGGCGGACCGGCATCCACTCGAAGTAGGCCTGCTTGGCGGCGGCCGTGCGGGCGGCCCAGGTGCCCTCGGCGCCCTCGGTGTGGTTCTCGGCGCCGCCGGACCAGGCGTCGTTGGCGAGCTCGTGGTCGTCCCAGATGGCCACCACGGGGGCGGCCGCGTGCAGCGCCTGGAGGTCCGGGTCTGTCTTGTAACGGCCGTGCCGTATGCGGTAGTCGGCGAGGGTGGTGATCTCGTGAGCGGGGGCGTGCGCGCGGACGGAGGTGCCCCGGGTGCCGTACTCGCCCGCCGGGTACTCGTAGATGTAGTCGCCGAGGTGCAGCCAGGCGTCCAGGTCGCCGCGGACGGCGAGATGGCGGTAGGCGGCGAACCAGCCGGCCTCCCAGTTGGCGCAGGAGACCACGCCGAAGCGGAGGTTCGCGACCGCCGCGTCGCCGGCGGGGGCGGTGCGGGCACGGCCGGCCGGGGAGTCGGTGCCGCCGGCCGAGAAGCGGAACCAGTAGTCGGTGGCCGGCGAGAGGCCGCGGATGTCCGCCTTGACCGTGTGGTCGGAGGCGGCCGTCGCGGTGACGGACCCCGTGGCGACGACGTTCGAGAACGCCCTGTCGGTGGCCACGGTCCAGCTGACCGGGGTGTCCGGGCCGAGACCCGAGCCGGGCGTCGCCTCGGCGGTGGGGGTCACGCGGGTCCACAGCAGGATGCCGTCCGGGAGCGGGTCACCGGAGGCGATGCCGTGCAGGAAAGCGGGGGTCGCGGCGGTCGCGAGGGCGGGCAGGGCGACGGCGAGCGGGGCGGCGAGAACGGCTCCCGCGGCGGCCGCCTTGACGACCGTACGGCGGCGCGGAGCAGATGAGTTGAGGCCCGTGTCGGGTCTTTTTCGACTGGTCACGGGCGATCAGATTACTGACCGGTAGGGCTTTAGGTAAGGCGCGGGCACGCGAAGAGCGGGCGAACCGCGAAGAGTTCGCCCGCTCGTTCTTCACGCTTCCGTGAGGCGTTACCGCCTGACGTCGTGTTACTTGGTGACGCCCGCGTCCTTGAGCGCCTTCTCCCACTCGGCGACCGTGCCCGGGTTCTCGATCACCTTGTCGTTGATCTTGATGGTCGGGGTCGACTCGACGTCCTTCGTGTTGTCGAAGGAGTCGCTCATCCGCACCGCCCAGGCGTCGTACGTGCCCTTCTCGACGGCGTCCTGGAACTTCTTGTTGTTCTTCAGGGCGTCCACCGTGTCCGCCACCTTGATCAGGTAGCTGTCCTTGGCGAACTCGTCCGTGGACTCCTGAGGGTGGTGCTCGGCCGAGTACAGCGCGGCCTTGTAGTCGATGAATGCCTCGGGGCTGACGTTCAGCGCGGCACCGAGCGCGCTCAGGGCGTTCTTGGAGCCCTCGCCGCCGAGGTTGCCGTCCAGGAAGGTGCCGAGGGTGAGGGAGAGCTTGTAGGTGCCGTCCTCCATGCCCTTGTTGACGGTCTCGCCCACGGTCTGCTCGAAGGAGGCGCAGGCCGGGCAGCGCGGGTCCTCGTAGAGGTGGACCACGTTGTCGGACGTGGAGGCGCCGACGAGGACCGTGGTGCCGTCCTTGCCGGAGGTGTTGGCCGGGGCGACGACCTTGGCGTCGGCCGCCGCCTCCCACTTGGTCGGCTGGTTGTTCTGGACGACGGCGTAGCCGATGCCGCCGGCCGCGGCGAGGACGCCGACGACCGAGCAGGCGACGATGATCTGCCGCTTGACCTTGGAGCGCTTGGCCTCGCGCTCACGCTCGATGCGCAGCCGCTCCCGGGCCGCCGACTTCTGCGCCTGGCTGTTCCGCTTGCTCATGGTGGTGTTCTCCGTGGGGGACGCGCACGGATCGCGTGCGCTGGCTCGGTGGGGACTGGATGTGTGCGTCGCTCGACGCGGTGCGTGTTCGCCGTGACGTCGCCGTGGAGTGTCGCGCGGGGCCGGCCGGGGGCCGGTTCGTCGTGTGCGCGCGTGCCTCGTGGCTTGTCGCGCGGTTCCCGCACCCCTCGGGGCGCGCCCCGGTGCGGGCCGGGGTGTCCGTCAGGCGAAGGCGGCGACGGGCGGCGGGCCACGCCGTCCCAGGGAGTGGGCGAGGAGCAGGTCGCGCGCGGGGGCCGTACGGCGCGTGGCGCGGGGGAGCCGCGGGGCCGGTGCGGCGGCGGGCCGGACCGTCCGGGCGGCGGCCGCCAGCAGCAGCGGCCGGAACGTCGTCGCGGCCATGGCGCCCAGCACCTGTGCCAGGGCCCGCTCGCCGCGGTGCAGCCAGGCGGCCGCCACCAGGCCCACGCCGACATGGGCGCCGAGCAGCAGCCAGGCGGTCTCGGGGTGCGCGTGCGCCAGGACGGAGGCGACCTGGTCGCCGCCCGTGGTGCCGGCCATGCGCGCGAGCGGCGAGCCCACCTCGCCGGCGCAGAGCACATCCAGGCCGAACGTGCGCAGCGGGCCCGCGACCGGGCCGCCCGCCCGGCCGTAGCAGGCGTGCTGGCCCGCGGTGAACACCGTGTCGGCGGCCAGCTCCAGCGGGACCAGCAGCGCGGCGATCCGGCCGAAGCCGCGCTCGCGGCCGGCCAGGGCGTACGTGAGGAGGAACACGGTGGCGGCGATCGCCGCCACCGTGCCCAGCGGCAGCGGGGCCCGGGACAGCAGCACGTGCGACGCGGCGCTGAGCGTCACGACGACCGCCGTGAACAGCGCCGCGCGTACGGCTCTGAGATGTGTCCCGGATATGTCCATTGAGGGGAGAGTGTGTCACGGACTCCCGTAAGGGACTCCTAAGGGTCCCTGTGAGTCCTGGCGGCCGGTGGGTCAGAGGCCGGGGATGCGGCCGTTGCGGAAGAGGTCGACGAAGATCTGGTGGTCGGCACGGGCGCGGGCGCCGTAGGTGTGCGCGAAGTCGACCAGGAGCGGGGCGAGGCCGTCCTCGTCGCCCGCGAGGGCCGCGTCGATGGCCCGCTCCGTGGAGAACGGCACCAGGTCGGAGTGGCCCGAGTCGTCGTCGGCGGCCGCGTGCATGGTGGCCGTGGACCGGCCCAGGTCGGCGACGACCGCGGCGATCTCCTCCGGATCGTCGATGTCGTCCCAGTCCAGGTCGACGGCGTACGGCGACACCTCGGCGACCAGCTGGCCGGCCCCGTCCAGCTCGGTCCAGCCGAGCCACGGGTCGGCGTGCGCCTGCAGGGCGCGCTGGGAGATCACCGTGCGGTGGCCCTCGTGCCGGAAGTACTCGCGGATCGCCGGGTCGGTGATGTGCCGGGAGACGGCCGGGGTCTGGGCCTGCTTGACGTAGATCACCACGTCGTTCTCCAGGGCGTCGCTGTTGCCCTCCAGCAGGATGTTGTACGACGGCAGGCCGGCCGAGCCGATGCCGATGCCGCGGCGGCCGACGACGTCCTTCACCCGGTAGGAGTCCGGGCGGGCCAGCGAGGACTCGGGGAGGGTCTCCAGGTAGCCGTCGAAGGCCGCGAGCACCTTGTAGCGCGTGGCCGCGTCCAGCTCGACGGAGCCGCCGCCCGGGGCGAACCGGCGTTCGAAGTCGCGGATCTCGGTCATCGAGTCGAGCAGCCCGAACCGGGTCAGCGAGCGGGCGACCCGCAGGGCGTCGAGGAGCGGGCCCTCGGCGGTGTCGAGGGTGAACGGCGGGATCTCGTCGCTCTTGGCGCCGGTGGCCAGCGCGCGCATCCGCTCGCGGTACGCCGCCGCGTAGATCGTCACCAGTTCGGTGATCTGCTCGTCGCTGAGCGCCTTGGCGTACCCGATGAGGGCGATGGACGCGGCGAAGCGCTTCAGGTCCCAGGTGAAGGGGCCGACGTACGCTTCGTCGAAGTCGTTGACGTTGAAGATCAGCCGGCCGTTGGAGTCCATGTACGTGCCGAAGTTCTCCGCGTGCAGGTCGCCGTGGATCCACACGCGGGAGGTGCGCTCGTCCAGGAACGGCCCGGTGTATATGCCGCCGGCGCCGCGCGCGGCGCCCTCGGCGTCCAGGTCGTGGTAGAAGAGGCCGGCCGTGCCCCGGTAGAAGGCGAACGCCGAGGCGGCCATCTTCCGGAACTTCACCCGGAACGCGGCCGGGTCGGCGGCGAGCAGCTCGCCGAAGGCGGTGTCGAAGACGGCGAGGATCTCCTCACCGCGGTGCTCGTCGTCGAGCTGCGGGAACGACATCGCTGGGTGCCTCCTGGTGCGGGTCGCGAATGACCTGTGGGACGGATGGCGCGCGCCCGGAGACGCGGTCGGTCCGTCACGTTCCAACGCTCGAAGGTACGCGGGAGTGCCCGTCGATTGTCAGAGCCGGGGCATAGACTTCGACGCTGTCCCCAGACTGTCCGCAGCCTGTCGGACCCCCGTCGACGTATGTTTTCCTTGGAGGCCGCAGCCGTGTCGAAGCCGCCGTTCACGCACCTGCACGTCCACACCCAGTACTCGCTGCTGGACGGTGCCGCGCGGCTCAAGGACATGTTCGACGCGTGCAACGAGATGGGCATGACGCACATCGCGATGTCCGACCACGGCAACCTGCACGGGGCCTACGACTTCTTCCACACGGCCAAGAAGGCGGGCGTCACCCCGATCATCGGCATCGAGGCGTACGTCGCTCCCGAGTCCCGGCGCAACAAGCGCAAGATCCAGTGGGGCCAGCCGCACCAGAAGCGGGACGACGTCTCCGGTTCCGGTGGTTACACCCACAAGACGATGTGGGCCGTGAACAGGACGGGCCTGCACAACCTCTTCCGGCTCTCCTCGGACGCGTACGCCGAGGGCTGGCTGCAGAAGTGGCCCCGGATGGACAAGGAGACGATCTCCCAGTGGTCCGAGGGGATCGTCGCCTCCACCGGCTGCCCCTCCGGCGAGCTCCAGACCCGGCTGCGCCTCGGCCAGTACGACGAGGCCCTGAAGGCGGCCGCCGACTACCAGGACATCTTCGGCAAGGACCGCTACTTCCTGGAGCTGATGGACCACGGCATCGAGATCGAGCACCGCGTCCGCGACGGCCTCCTGGAGATCGGCAAAAAGCTCGGCATCCCCCCGCTGGTCACCAACGACTCCCACTACACGTACGCGCACGAGGCGACCGCCCACGACGCCCTGCTGTGCATCCAGACCGGCAAGAACCTCTCCGACCCCGACCGCTTCAAGTTCGACGGCACCGGCTACTACCTGAAGTCCACGGACGAGATGTACGCCATCGACTCCTCGGACGCCTGGCAGGAGGGGTGCGCCAACACGCTCCTGGTGGCCGAGATGGTCGACACCGACGGCATGTTCGTCGAGAAGAACCTCATGCCGAAGTTCGACATCCCGGACGGCTACACGGAGATCACCTGGTTCAAGGAGGAGGTCCGCCGCGGGATGGAGCGCCGCTTCCCGGGCGGCATCCCGGACGACCGGCAGAAGCAGGTCGAGTACGAGATGGACGTCATCATCAAGATGGGGTTCCCGGGCTACTTCCTCGTCGTCGCCGACTTCATCATGTGGGCGAAGAACCAGGGCATCGCGGTCGGCCCCGGCCGTGGTTCCGCCGCCGGTTCGATCGTCGCGTACGCCATGGGCATCACCGACCTCGACCCGATCCCGCACGGCCTGATCTTCGAGCGGTTCCTCAACCCCGAGCGCATCTCGATGCCCGACGTCGACATCGACTTCGACGAGCGCAGGCGCGTCGAGGTGATCCGGTACGTGACGGAGAAGTACGGCTCCGACAAGGTCGCCATGATCGGCACCTACGGCAAGATCAAGGCCAAGAACGCGATCAAGGACTCCGCGCGCGTGCTGGGCTACCCGTACGCGATGGGTGACCGCCTCACCAAGGCGATGCCCGCCGACGTCCTCGGCAAGGGCATCGACCTCGACGGCATCACCAACCCCACGCACCCGCGCTACGGCGAGGCGGGCGAGATCCGCGGGATGTACGAGAACGAGCCGGACGTCAAGAAGGTCATCGACACCGCCAAGGGCGTCGAGGGACTGGTCCGGCAGATGGGTGTGCACGCCGCCGGCGTCATCATGTCCAGCGAGCCCATCGTCGACCACGCCCCGATCTGGGTGCGGCACACGGACGGCGTGACCATCACGCAGTGGGACTACCCGCAGTGCGAGTCGCTCGGCCTGCTGAAGATGGACTTCCTCGGCCTGCGCAACCTGACGATCATGGACGACGCCAACAAGATGGTGAAGTCCAACAAGGGCATCGACCTCGACCTGCTCTCCCTGCCGCTCGACGATCCGACGACCTTCGAGCTCCTCCAGCGCGGTGACACCCTCGGCGTCTTCCAGTTCGACGGCGGCCCCATGCGCTCGCTGCTGCGGCTGATGAAGCCCGACAACTTCGAGGACATCTCCGCCGTCTCGGCGCTCTACCGTCCGGGCCCGATGGGCATGGACTCGCACACCAACTACGCCCTGCGCAAGAACAAGCTCCAGGAGATCACCCCGATCCACAAGGAGCTGGAGGAGCCGCTCCAAGAGGTCCTGGCCGTCACCTACGGCCTGATCGTCTACCAGGAGCAGGTGCAGAAGGCCGCGCAGATCATCGCCGGGTACTCCCTGGGCGAGGCCGACATCCTGCGCCGCGTCATGGGCAAGAAGAAGCCCGACGAACTGGCCAAGAACTTCGTGCTCTTCCAGAAGGGCGCCCGCGACAAGGGCTACAGCGACGAGGCAATCCAGGCCCTGTGGGACGTGCTGGTCCCGTTCGCCGGCTACGCGTTCAACAAGGCGCACTCCGCCGCGTACGGCCTGGTGTCGTACTGGACCGCCTACCTCAAGGCGAACCACCCCGCCGAGTACATGGCGGCCCTGCTGACCTCGGTCAAGGACGACAAGGACAAGTCGGCCGTCTATCTCAACGAGTGCCGCCGCATGGGCATCAGGGTGCTCCCGCCGAACGTCAACGAGTCGGTGCACAACTTCGCCGCCCAGGGCGACGACGTGATCCTCTTCGGCCTGGAGGCCGTGCGCAACGTCGGTACGAACGTCGTCGAGTCGATCATCAAGAGCCGCAAGGCCAAGGGCAGGTACGGGTCCTTCCCCGACTACCTCGACAAGGTCGACGCGACCGCGTGTAACAAGCGCACCACGGAGTCCCTGATCAAGGCGGGCGCCTTCGACAGCCTGGGGCACACCCGCAAGGGTCTGACCGCGCACTTCGAGCCGATGATCGACAATGTGGTCGCGGTCAAGCGCAAGGAGGCCGAGGGGCAGTTCGACCTCTTCGGCGGCATGGGCGAGGAGGAGACCGACGAGCCCGGCTTCGGACTCGACGTCGTCTTCACCGACGAGGAGTGGGACAAGACCTATCTGCTCGCCCAGGAGCGGGAGATGCTCGGTCTCTACGTCTCCGACCACCCGCTCTTCGGTCTGGAGCACGTGCTGTCGGACAAGGCCGACGCGGGCATCGCCCAACTCACCGGCGGCGAGCACGCGGACGGCGCGGTGGTCACCATCGGCGGCATCATCTCGGGCCTCCAGCGCAAGATGACCAAGCAGGGCAACGCCTGGGCCATCGCCACCGTCGAGGACCTCGCGGGTTCCATCGAGTGCATGTTCTTCCCGGCGACCTACCAGTTGGTGTCGACCCAACTGGTCGAGGACGCGGTCGTGTTCGTCAAGGGCCGCCTCGACAAGCGCGAGGACGTGCCGCGGCTGGTCGCGATGGAGCTCCAGGTCCCCGACCTGTCGAACGCGGGCACCAACGCGCCGGTGATCCTCACCATCCCGGCCACCAGGGTCACTCCGCCGATGGTCAGCCGCCTCGGCGAGATCCTCAGCCACCACAAGGGCGAGAGCGAGGTCCGCATCAGGCTCCAGGGCCCGACCAGGACGACGCTGCTGCGGCTGGACCGCCACCGGGTGAAGCCCGACCCGGCGTTGTTCGGCGATCTGAAGGTGCTGCTCGGGCCGTCCTGCCTGGCGGGCTGAGGCCGCCCCGCCCGACATGCGCGAGGGGCGCATCCGATGCCGGATGCGCCCCTCGTCATGTGCCCGGGCCGCAACGACCCGCTGTGCCGGTGTCAGTTGTGGCCGAAACGCCTCTGCCGGCCCTTGTGGGCCGTGTCTATCGGCGAAGGCTGCGCGGCCTGCTGCTCCGACATCGGCTCGGCCGACTGCTGCTCCGGCTGCCGGGTGGCACGGCCGGTCTGCTGCTGCTTACGGTCACGGTTCTTGTTCTTGGCCATGGTGATCTGCCTCCTGAGGGGGATCTAGGGGCCAGGGCCTGAACCAGATTCACATATGCCGATAACGATCGCATGTCGGACAATTACCGTGTGTGACAGGGTTTGTCGGCGCGAGCCGGGAGCGTGAATCCCCGAAACGCCACGCCGAAGATCGAGTTCGGGCCGTTAACCCCCGCGCGGTCGGGCAGACTCGAAGGAAGCCGGAAGCAAACCTCCCGGGAAGAGGGTGAGTCGCGTGGACCGCTGCGTCGTCCTGGTGGACGCCGGGTATTTGCTGGGGGCCGCCGCCAGCCTCCTCGCCGGGGAGCCCTCGCGGTCCCGTATCACCGTCGATCACACCGCCCTCATCCAGGGGCTGCGCGAACGGGCCGAGTCCGACACGGAGCGGCCGCTGCTGCGCATCTACTGGTTCGACGGCGCCCCCGACCGCGTTCCGCAGCCCGAGCACCGCCGGCTGCGCGTGATGCCCCGGGTCACGGTCCGGCTGGGCGCGCTCACCCGCAGCGACGGCCGGTGGAACCAGAAGGGCGTCGACGCCGCGATGCACGCCGAGCTCACCGAGCTGGCCCGCAACCGCGCCTGCTCCGACATCGTCCTGGTGACCGGCGACGGCGATCTGCTGCCGGGCATGATGGCCGCCAAGGAGCACGGGGTCGCCGTGCATCTGTGGGCCGTGCAGGCCGCCGACGGCGACTACAACCAGTCCGAGGACCTGGTCGCCGAGGCCGACGAGCGGCGCGTGCTGGACCGGACGTGGATCACCAAGGCCGTACGCGCCAAGGAGCTCGGAGGGATCTGCGCGCCGCCGCCCGCGCCCCGGCCGGAGATCGCCGCGATCCTCTCCGCGCCGCTGCCCGAGTCCACACTCGCCCCGTCCGCCGAGCGGCCGCCCGTCGAGCCGGAGCGGACCGCCCCGGCCGGCGCGCAGAACGGCGCGCAGGAACGGGTCCCGGTGGCCAAGGGGGTCCCGACGCCCAAGGACCTGGCCGGGCTGCGCGCACCCGGCCCGCAGCCCCCGCAGCCCGCCACCGCGACGCTGCGCTGGTCCTCCGACAAGGGCTGGGTGGACCGCCCCGGCGCCGCCCCGGAACCCTCCGACGTCGCCTCGATGCCGACGCTGGCGCAGCTGACCACCGCGGAGCAGCGGTGGGCCGACCGGGAGGAGGACATCACGACCGTCGGCGGGGACCCGTACGAGGTAGGACAGGTGTTCGCCCGGCGGTGGATGTCCCGGCTCGGCGACCAGGCCCGTCCGCAGAAGCTGTCGGGTATGTACCCCCGCATCCCGCACCGGATCGACGGGGAACTGCTGCGCTACGCCGCCCGTTTCGGGCTGCTCGCCCACAAGGACGACCAGATCGACGAGCACGACCGCTACGCGATCCGGGCCGGGTTCTGGCGCGAGATCGACGTCCGTACGGCGGCGGAACCGGCCCCCGCCGCGGAACAGTGAGCGGTGCCCCGGCGGCCCCGGTGCCGCCCGATGACTCCGTGCCGGTGTGCCGTTGCGGTGGATTCATGCTCAGAGGCGGTTTTCGTGGCGCGGGCCGACCCGGGAGCGTGCCGGGGGTGTGGACCCCGTAGGCTCGTCCCTTGTGAGTACGCGCGCGGCACAGGCCTTCCGGGACAGTGGTGAGGTCGTGTGCGTGGTGCGTGGGCTCACCAAGACCTATCCGGCGGTACGGGGCCGGCGCGGGACGCCCGGCTCCCCCGAGGTCCGGGCCACCGACGACGTGGGGCTCGAAGTGCGCCGGGGCGAGATCTTCGGGCTGCTCGGGCCGAACGGGGCCGGCAAGTCCACCCTCGTCCGCCAGCTGACCGGGCTGATGCGGCCCGACCGGGGCAGTGTCGAGATCCTCGGCCACGACATCGTCCGCCACCCCGAGCGCGCCTCACGCATCCTCGCCTACCTCGGGCAGGAGTCCACCGCGCTCGACGAGCTGACCGTCGCCCTCGCCGCCGAGACCACCGCGCGGCTGCGCGGACTGGACGCGCGGTCGGCGCGTGGCGAGCGGGACGCGGTGCTGGAGGAGCTGGGGCTCACCGCGATCGCCGGGCGCCCGCTGAAGAAGCTCTCAGGTGGCCAGCGGCGGCTGGCCTGCGTCGCCGCGGCGCTGGTGGGGGAGCGGCCGCTGCTCGTACTGGACGAGCCGACCGCCGCGATGGACCCGGTGGCGCGGCGGGCCGTGTGGTCCGCGGTGGACCGGCGCCGGGCCGAGCGCGGCACGACCGTCGTGCTGGTCACCCACAACGTCATCGAGGCGGAGACCGTGCTCGACCGGGTCGCCGTCCTGGAGCGGGGGCGTGTGATCGCCTGCGACTCGCCCGCCGGGCTGAAGGAGCAGGTCGCCGGCGAGGTGCGCGTCGACCTCGTGTGGCGTGAGCGGGCCCCGCTGGACGTGCCCGAGGTGGCCGCGCTGCGGGACCGGGTCGTGGAGTCCGGGCGGCGCTGGACGCTGCGCCTCGCGCCGGAGGAGGCCCGCGCCGTCGTCTCGACGGTCACGGGCGGCACCGCCTTCGCCGCGCTGGACGACTTCACCCTGACGACGCCGAGCCTGGAGGACGTGTACATGGCGCTCGGCGGGGCGGCGCGGCAGGGGCTGGTCAAGGCATGAGCGTGAGTCGACGAGCCGTCGCCTCCGTACGCAACGGGGGAAACGCCGGAGTGAAACCGGGGAAGGGGAGCAGCGCGACGTGAGTGTGGTACCCGCAGAAGTGCTGCCGGGCAGTGTCCTGGCTGCCGACGGAGCGGCCCGGGGCGCGGCCGAACTCGCGCCGCCCGCGCGGCTGTGGCCGTCCCTCGCGGCCGTCTACCGGGCGCAGCTGTCCCGGGCGCGGGTGGCACGGATTCCGCTGCTGTTCGTGGCGACCTTCCAGTCCGTCGGCATCATGATCATGATGCGGGGTGTCGTGGACGGGGCTGGCGAGGCGCGGTTCGTCGTCGCGGGGTCGTCGATCGTGGTCGTCGCGTTCGTGGCGCTGAACCTTCTCGCGCAGTACTTCGGGCAGCTCAGGGCCACCGGCGGGCTCGACCACTACGCCACGCTGCCGGTGCCGCCGGCCGCGGTGGTGCTGGGAGCCGCGGGGGCGTACGCGTCCTTCACGGTGCCGGGGACGCTGGTGACCGCGCTCTTCGGCTGCGTGCTGTTCGGGCTGCCGGTGGCCAACCTCTGGGTCCTGCTGGCGGTGATCCCGCTGGCGGGCGCCGCGCTGGCCGGGCTGGGAGCCGCCCTCGGGCTGCTCGCGCGGCGGCCGGAGACGGCCACGCTGCTGGGGCAGCTCGGCATGTCGGCGGCGCTGCTGCTGGGCGTGCTGCCGCCGGACCGGATGCCGGAGATCGTGCGGCTGGCCCGGGACCTGCTGCCGTCGACCTACGGGGTGGAGGCGTACGCGCGGACCTTCGCCGAGCATCCCGACTGGGCCCGGGTCGGCGCGGACCTCGCCGTGTGCGCCGGGGTCGGGGTGATCTCGCTGGCCGCCGCCACCTGGGCGTACCGCCGGGCCGCCGTCCGGTGACGCAGGCCACGCACGGGCCTGGCACGATGTCAGGGTGACAGCACCGTTGACGCCACCTCCGCCGCCGCATGAACAGTCCTCGCGCCATGCGTGGCCCCCGGCCGGGGCCGGGCACGGGGCGGGTGCGCACGCTCACGCCGTCGCTCACGGGAGCGCCCACGGACACGCCCAGGCAGCCGAGGGTGAGGACGGGCCCGGGATGAAGACCGAGGTACGGGAGGCCGCCGTGATCACGGTGGTCCTGGCGCTGTGCGGGGTGCCGTTCGGGGTGCTGTGGAACTGGCTGGCGCCGCGTGTGCCGCTGGTCGGCGACGTGGTGAGCGGGACGTGGGCCGTCTACCTCAAGGACAGCGAGGGGGAGCAGTCGATCGGCGTCGACGGAACGTTCACTCTGCTCGCGCTGGCGTTCGGTGCGGTGAGCGCGCTCGTCGTTTTCCTGGTGCGTCGGCGCGGGGGCGTGCCGCTCGTGGTCGGGCTGGCTCTCGGAGGGCTGCTCGGCTCGCTGCTCGCGTGGCGGCTGGGCATATGGCTCGGGCCCGGGCAGGACGTGCTGGCGCACGCCAAGGACGTGGGCAAGGGGGTGACGTTCCCGGCCCCGCTGGAGCTGGCGGCGAAGGGGGCGCTGCTGGCCTGGTCGTTCTCCGGGCTGCTGGTGCATCTGGGGCTGACGGCGCTGTTCGGACCCCGCGATCCCGAGCCGCCGGGGTACGGGCCGCACGGACAGCCCCGGTAGCACCCACCGGCCGGGACATCGGCTCCGGCGGTCTCGCGACGGGCGCCGCAGCCGCCATGACGGACGCCGACCGCCACGACGACGGCCGGCGGACACCGGTTCTCAGGACGGACGCCGGCCGTGGTTGGCCCGGCGTTTGCGAATGCGCCACTTGCGTTTGCGGGTTCTCTTCGACATGTCCTGTCTCCTTAGCCGAGAAAGGACACCCCGTCGAGAGGTCACGCACGCCCGATGGGGGCCAGGGTCGCCCCGGTGAGGCCGGACAGGTCCTTCGGCGACAGCTCCACCTCCAGGCCCCGGCGGCCCGCCGAGACGCAGATCGTGGCGTGGGCGGAGGCCGAGTCGTCCAGGACGGTGGCGAGTTTCTTGCGCTGCCCGAGGGGTGAGATGCCGCCCCGGACGTAGCCCGTGGTGCGCTCCGCGAGGGCAGGGTCGGCCATGGCCGCCTTCTTGCCGCCCACCGCCGCCGCCAGCGCCTTCAGATCCAGCGTGCCCGCCACCGGGACCACCGCGACCGTCAGGGTGCCGTCGACGTCCGCGACCAGGGTCTTGAAGACGCGGTCCGGCGACACGCCCATCGCCTGTGCCGCCTCCTCGCCGTAGGAGGGGTGGGACGGGTCGTGGTCGTAGGAGTGGATCGTGAAGTCCACGCCCGCCGCCGTCAGCGCCACCGTCGCGGGCGTGCCGCCGGACTGCTGGTTCTTCTTCGGCTTCTTCGCCATCCGGGCTGTTCCCCAGGTCGTTCGCAGGTCAGTTCAGGCTCGTCGGCGCCCGCGTCAGCTCCGCCGCGGGCAGTGACGGCAGCGTACGGATGATGGCCGTCTCGGAGCGAAGGAGTTTCAGCTCGTCGCGCAGCCGGGACGCGGTGTCGGGCGCCTGCAGCAGCCGCTGCTTGGTGGGGACGTCCAGCATCATCGCCGCCGCCACCAGGTACGACACCACCGACGGCTCGTCCGGCAGGTCGCCGTTCGTCGACAGAGTGCGCTCCCGGGCCCCCGCCAGCCGCTTCTGGTACTGCCGGAACGCCCGCAGCACCCCCTCGGCCAGGGCCCCCGCCTCGTCGCCCGGGTCCTCCGGCAGTTCCTCCAGCTCCGCCGTCAGGAACGGCCCCGACGCGTCCACCGACAGCAGCCGCACCCGGGTCGTCCCGGTCGCCAGCACCTCGAAGGTGCCGTCGGCCCGCTCCCGGATCGTCGCGGCGTCGGCCACGCAGCCCACACCGTGGAACGCCTTGAGGGGATCGGCGCCGAAGCCGGCCGCCGAGCCCCGCTCGGGCACCGCCGTCGGGTCCGGCAGGCCGGGCTCGCTCGCCGCGACCTCGAGGCCGTCGCGGATCGTCACGACGGCGAAGCGGCGCGATTCGTCCTCGGGGGTCTTCAGGAGCGTGCGCATCATGGCGCGGTAGCGCTCCTCGAAGATGTTCAAGGGGAGCACCAGCCCCGGGAACAGCACGGTGTTCAGGGGGAAGAGCGGCAGCCGGACGGTGGTCACGACGCTAGAGCCTAATGGTCGCCGGACCGTACCCGTCCGCCCCGCCCACTCCCCGGACGGCGCGGAGCGTCCCGGGGCGTGTCCCGGGAGTCCCGTCCGCCCTGCGGGCGGGACGACGCCTGCGTCCGCGAACACGCCCTAATCGCGGCGCAGCAGCCGTGTCGCACCGGCCGCGACCGTCGTGGCGAGGATCCAGCCGAGCAGGACCAGCGCGGCCGCGAGCCACTGCCAGCCGCCGTCCAGACGCCAGAAGCCCAGCTGGCCCAGGTCGATCACCGGAAGCAGCAGGTCGAGGGCGAACAGGGCGGGGTTCCACGGCGGCTCGCCGGCGCCGGTCCCGGTCCGGGGCCGGCCGGCGGAGGCGAAGGCCAGTGAACCGGCCGCCCACAGCACCGCCATCCACACCGCGGCCCGCCCCGGCCGGTACCCGTAGGCCACCGCCAGGTCCTGTACGTACCCCCAGAGCTTCCCGGCCGGCGGCAGGGTCTCCCGGCGGCGCCGGTGCTTGGCGAGCAGCACCTCGCGCGCGTCCTCGTCCTCCCCGCTCGCGCGCAGCACGGCGGCGAGCCGCTCGTACGGCTCCGGGTGGTACTCGGCGGTCGCGGCCGCCACCCACGCCAGACGTTGTCCCAGCGGGAACGACCCTTGAGGCACCAGGTTCTCGTAGACGAATCCCCGCATGGCGAGAGCGCCGATGCCGGGCCAGCTGCTCGCCCGGTCCACCAGGCTGACCGTCCGCGCGCCGGACAGCACCACCTTCCCGCGCCGCGGCCGCTCCCCGAGGAAGCGCAGCTCGGGCGCCTGGACCCGGCGCAGCGACAGCTCCTGGCCGTCGGTGAAGGTGAACCGGGCGCGCTCCAGGTCCACCGCGTCCCCGAACCGGCCGTCGTCGAGACGCACCCCGCCCTGGCACTCGAACCGCTGGATACGGGTCCCGCGCGCGGGTGTGCGTCCGGCCAGCTGCGGGCCGCCGACGCCCGCCGGGGAGAGGTACAGCGTGCGCCCCACGGTCAGCTGCGGGGCGTTGAGCGCGTGCCGGGTGTACGGGTTGCGCAGCCGGGCGCCGCGCAGGCTGAGCGAGACGCCCACGTGCGCGCTGCGCAGGCTCAGCTCGCCGTGCGACTCCAGCATCTCGGCCTGGAGGTCCTGGCCGACGCTGATGCCGTCCGCGGCGATCGAGCGGCCGGTGCGGTCGCGGTGCACGACGGCCTGGTTGAGCAGCAGGTCCGTACCGATGTGCGCGTCGGTCAGCCGGACGCCGCTCAGGAACAGGCAGCGCGGCAGATGCAGATCGCCCTCGGTGTGCACGCGGGCGGCCTCCAGCCGCGGTACCGAGCAGTTCACCAGCCGTACCGTCCTGAACCGCGCCTCCGGCATGGATATCTCCCGCTCGAAGCGGCAGCTCCGCAGTTCGACGTACGGCACCACAGTGCCGCCCGCGAGGTCGAGACCGCCGCTGATCTGCAGGCCGGTGAGCTTCAGCGCGGCCACCCGGCCCGCCAGTGCGGGCGGCCCGTCCAGGAGCAGCCAGCACACGATGCGCGCCCGCACGGTCCGCTCGGGACCCCAGGAGCGCCCGCCGTGCGGATCGTCCACCGCCGCGTCCCCGCTGCTCAGGTCGTACACGCTGCCGTTGCGGAAGGCCTGCCACATCCCGGCCTCGGCGGCGTTCAGATCGTCCGGCAGGTCGCCGTCCCGGAAGCCGGCCCCCTCGTTCACGGTGGTCCCTCCCTCCCCTGCTACCCACGGGTTTCGTACTGCCGTTCATGCCCGCTGGGTGACGCGCCGAACACGCCAGGTGAAGGTGATCTTCCGTGGGGTGGCACGGAGCGTGAACGGGGTCTCGTATCAGCCACTGATACGCGCGGACGGCGCCGCGTCCGGGTCTGCGAGAATTGGGTGTGTGATCTCCCGAATCGATCTGCGCGGCGACGCCCTCCCGGAGGGTCCCGCCCTGCGCGACCTGCTGCCCCGAGCCGACTTCGACGTCGCGGCCGCCCTGGAGAAGGTGCGTCCCATCTGCGAGGCCGTGCATCATCGGGGCGACGCGGCGCTGATCGACTTCGCCGAGAGGTTCGACGGCGTCAGGCTCGACCGGGTGCGGGTGCCCGCGGCGGCGCTCACCCGGGCGCTGGAGGAGCTCGATCCGGCCGTGCGCGCGGCCCTGGAGGAGTCCATCAGGCGGGCCCGCCTCGTCCACCGCGAGCAGCGCCGCACCAGCCGCACCACCCAGGTCGTGCCCGGCGGCTCGGTCACCGAGAAGTGGGTGCCGGTCGACCGGGTCGGCCTCTACGCGCCCGGTGGCCGCTCGGTCTATCCGTCGTCCGTGGTCATGAACGTCGTGCCCGCCCAGGAGGCCGGCGTCGGGTCGATCGCGCTCGCCTCCCCCGCGCAGGCCGAGTTCGGCGGGCTGCCGCACCCCACGATCCTCGCCGCCTGCGCCCTGCTGGGCGTCGACGAGGTGTACGCGGCCGGCGGCGCGACGGCCGTGGCGATGTTCGCGTACGGCACCGAGTCCTGCCCGCCCGTGAACATGGTCACCGGCCCGGGCAACATCTGGGTCGCCGCCGCCAAGCGCTTCTTCACCGGGAAGATCGGCATCGACGCCGAGGCCGGCCCGACCGAGATCGCCGTGCTGGCCGACGCCACCGCCGACCCGGCGCATGTCGCCGCCGACCTGATCAGCCAGGCCGAGCACGACCCGCTGGCGGCGGCCGTGCTGGTCACCGACTCCGTCGAGCTGGCCGACGCGGTGGAGCGGGAGCTGGAACCGCAGGTCGCGGCCACCAAGCACGTCGACGACCGGATCGTCCCCGCCCTCAAGGGCAGGCAGTCCGCGATCGTCCTGGTCGACGGCGTCGACGAGGGGCTGCGGGTGGTCGACGCGTACGGCGCCGAGCACCTGGAGATCCAGACGGCCGACGCGGCAGCGGTGGCCGACCGGGTCCGCAACGCCGGCGCGATCTTCATCGGCCCCTGGGCGCCGGTCTCGCTGGGCGACTACGCGGCCGGGTCCAACCACGTCCTGCCCACCGGCGGCTGCGCCTGCCACTCCTCGGGCCTGTCCGTGCAGTCCTTCCTGCGCGGCATCCACATCGTCGACTACACGCGCGACGCGCTGGCCGAGGTCGCGCACCATGTGGTGACGCTGGCGGAGGCGGAGGACCTGCCGGCGCACGGCGCGGCGATCAAAGCCAGGTTCGGGTGGAAGGTACCGGAGAGCAAGTGACGGGCATCGACGACCTCCCCGTACGGGACGAGCTGCGAGGCAAGTCCCCCTACGGCGCGCCCCAGTTGGACGTGCCCGTACGGCTGAACACCAATGAGAACCCCTACCCGCTGCCCGAGGCGCTGGTCGAACGGATCGCCGAGCGGGTTCGCGAGGCGGCCCGGAACCTCAACCGCTACCCCGACCGCGACGCGGTCGAACTGCGCACCCGGCTCGCCGCGTACCTGACCACGACCTCGGGTCACGAGGTCGGCCTCGCCAACGTCTGGGCGGCCAACGGCTCCAACGAGGTCATCCAGCAGCTGCTGCAGACCTTCGGCGGCCCGGGCCGCACGGCCCTCGGCTTCGAGCCGTCGTACTCGATGCACGGGCTCATCGCGCGCGGGACGGGCACCGGCTGGATCGCCGGTCCCCGGCGGGCCGACTTCTCCCTCGACGCCGAGGCCGCCGCGCGGGCGATCGCCGAGCACCGGCCCGACGTCGTCTTCGTCACCACCCCCAACAACCCCACCGGCAACGCGGTCCCGCGCGAGACGGTGGAAGCCCTCTACGAGGCCGCGCAGGCCGCGAAGCCGTCGATGGTGGTCGTGGACGAGGCGTACGTCGAGTTCAGCCACGGCCAGTCCCTGCTGCCGCTGCTGGAGGGCCGGCCGCACCTGGTGATCTCCCGGACGATGTCCAAGGCCTTCGGCGCGGCGGGCCTGCGCCTCGGCTATCTGGCCGCGGCCCCGGCCGTCGTCGACGCCGTGCAGCTCGTCCGGCTGCCGTACCACCTCTCGGCGGTCACCCAGGCGACCGCCCTGGCCGCCCTGGAGCACACCGGCACCCTGCTCGGCTACGTCGAGCAGCTGAAGGCCGAACGGGACCGGCTGGTCGCCGAACTGCGCGCGATCGGCTACGACGTCACCGAGTCGGACGCCAACTTCGTGCAGTTCGGCCGGTTCGCCGACGCCCACGAGGTCTGGCGGAGGATCCTCGACCGGGGCGTCCTGGTCCGGGACAACGGCGTACCGGGGTGGCTTCGGGTCACCACCGGGACCCCGGAGGAGAACGACGCGTTCCTCGACGCGGTCCGTGAGTTGAAGAAGGAGCAGAGTTCATGAGCCGCGTGGGACGCGTGCAGCGCACGACAAAGGAGACCTCGGTCCTCGTCGAGATCGATCTCGACGGCACCGGAAAGGTCGACGTGTCGACCGGGGTCGGCTTCTACGACCACATGCTCGACCAGCTCGGCCGGCACGGCCTGTTCGACCTGACCGTGAAGACCGAGGGCGACCTCCACATCGACTCGCACCACACCATCGAGGACACCGCGCTCGCGCTGGGCGCCGCCTTCAAGCAGGCGCTCGGCGACAAGGTGGGCATCTACCGCTTCGGCAACTGCACGGTCCCGCTGGACGAGTCCCTCGCCCAGGTCACCGTCGACCTGTCCGGCCGCCCCTACCTCGTGCACACCGAGCCCGAGAAGATGGCGCCGATGATCGGCGAGTACGACACGACGATGACCCGGCACATCCTGGAGTCCTTCGTCGCCCAGGCACAGATCGCGCTGCACGTGCACGTGCCCTACGGCCGCAACGCGCACCACATCGTGGAGTGCCAGTTCAAGGCGCTGGCCCGGGCCCTGCGCTACGCCTCCGAGCGCGACCCGCGCGCCGCCGGCATCCTCCCCTCCACGAAGGGCGCGCTGTGAACGGGACGTCCACCCTGCTGATCGTCGTCGGCCTCTTCCTGCTCGGCGGCATCATCTCGTTCGCCAAGCAGCAGATGCCCAAGAGCCTGATCGTGCTGCTCTCCATCGGCGCCGCGCTGTGCCTGTTCGCGGGCGTCCTGCGGCTGGAGGTGTGGAATTGAGCGCCGCCAAGAGCGTGGTCGTCTTCGACTACGGCTTCGGCAACGTGAGGTCGGCCGAGCGCGCCCTCGCGCGCGTGGGTGCCGACGTCGAGATCACGCGTGACTTCGACAAGGCCATGAACGCGGACGGCCTGCTGGTGCCGGGCGTCGGCGCGTTCGCCGCCTGCATGACCGGACTGCGCGAGGCCCGCGGCGACTGGATCGTCGACCGGCGGCTGGCCGGCGGGCGCCCCGTGATGGGCATCTGCGTGGGCATGCAGATCCTGTTCGCCCGCGGCATCGAGCACGGCGTCGAGACCGAGGGCCTCGACGAGTGGCCCGGCGCGGTCGAGCCGCTGCAGGCCGACATCGTGCCGCACATGGGCTGGAACACCGTGGAGGCACCGGCCGGCTCCGAGCTGTTCGCCGGCCTGGACGCCGACGCCCGCTTCTACTTCGTGCACTCCTACGCCGTCCAGGACTGGACCTTTCAGACGGCGAACCCGGCGATGCGCGCACCGCTCGTCACCTGGTCCACGCACGGCAAGCCCTTCGTGGCCGCCGTGGAGAACGGCGCCCTGTGGGCCACGCAGTTCCACCCCGAGAAGTCCGGCGACGCCGGAGCGCAGCTGCTCACCAACTGGATCGGAACCCTGTAGAGACATGGCCAAGCTCGAACTGCTCCCCGCCGTCGACGTCCGCGACGGACAGGCCGTCCGCCTCGTGCACGGCGAGTCCGGCACGGAGACCTCGTACGGCTCCCCCCTGGAGGCCGCCCTGGCCTGGCAGCGGGCGGGCGCCGAGTGGCTGCACCTGGTCGACCTGGACGCCGCCTTCGGCACCGGCGACAACCGCGCGCTGATCGCCGAGGTCACCGGGGCGATGGACATCAAGGTGGAGCTGTCCGGCGGCATCCGCGACGACGACACCCTCGCCGCCGCACTCGCCACCGGCTGCACCCGCGTCAACCTCGGCACGGCGGCCCTGGAGACCCCCGAGTGGGTCGCCGAGGTCATCGCCCGGCACGGCGACAAGATCGCGGTCGGTCTGGACGTACGCGGCACGACGCTGCGCGGACGCGGCTGGACCCGCGACGGCGGCGACCTCTACGAGACGCTGGAGCGCCTCGACAAGGAGGGCTGCGCGCGGTACGTCGTCACCGACATCGCCAAGGACGGCACGCTCCAGGGTCCGAACCTGGAGCTGCTGAAGAACGTCTGCGCGGTGACCGACCGCCCGGTCGTGGCCTCCGGCGGTGTGTCCTCGCTGCAGGACCTGCGGGCCATCGCCGCGCTCGTGCCCCTCGGTGTCGAGGGCTCCATCGTCGGGAAGGCGCTGTACGCCAAGGCGTTCACCCTGGAAGAGGCACTGGAGGCTGTGTCGTCATGAGCGAAGCCGTACGGCGTGTGCAGAGCGGCAGTCCCTGGGAGGAGTCGTTCGGGTTCGCGCGCGCGGTCGTCGCGGGCGACCGGGTGCTGGTCGGGGGCACGACGTCCTTCAAGGGCGACGTGCTGTACGGCGAGGGCGACCCGTACGAACAGGCCAAGGTGGCCTTCGCCGGCACGATCGAGGCGATCGGCGAGTTCGGGCTCGGCGTGGAGTCCGTGATCCGCACCCGGATGTACCTGACGCACGCGCGGGACGTGGACGAGGCGGGCCGCGCCCACCGGGAGATCTTCGACGCGGTACGGCCGGTGTCCACCCTCCTCGTGGTGGAGGGCTTCGTGGACCCGCGCATCCTGGTCGAGGTCGAAGTAGAGGCATACCGAGGAGCCGAGCGGTCATGACCCTGGCGGTCCGAGTCATCCCCTGCCTGGACGTGGACGGCGGCCGGGTCGTCAAGGGCGTCAACTTCCAGAACCTGCGCGACGCGGGCGACCCCGTCGAGATGGCCAAGGTGTACGACGCCGAGGGCGCCGACGAGCTGACCTTCCTGGACATCACCGCGTCCTCCGGCAACCGGGAGACGACCTACGACGTGGTGCGCCGCACCGCCGAGCAGGTCTTCATCCCGCTGACGGTCGGCGGCGGGGTGCGCACGGCCGAGGACGTGGACAAGCTGCTGCGGGCGGGCGCCGACAAGGTGGGCGTCAACACGGCGGCCATCGCGCGGCCCGACCTGATCCGCGAGATCGCCGAGCGCTTCGGCCGCCAGGTCCTGGTGCTCTCGGTCGACGCCCGCCGCACCGACTCCGGCTCCTTCGAGGTCACCACCCACGGCGGCCGCAAGGGCACCGGCATCGACGCCGTCGAGTGGGCGCACCGGGCCGCCGAGCTGGGCGCCGGCGAGATCCTGCTCAACTCGATGGACGCGGACGGCACCAAGGACGGCTACGACCTGGAGATGATCGCCGCGGTGCGGGGGCACGTCACCGTGCCGGTGATCGCCTCCGGCGGCGCGGGCCGGCTGGCCCACTTCCCGCCGGCCGTCGCCGCGGGCGCGGACGCCGTCCTCGCCGCCTCGGTGTTCCACTTCGGCGATCTGCGGATCGGCGAGGTCAAGGAGACGCTGCGGACGGCGGGCCACCCCGTCCGGTGAGCCCGGCCGCCGCTGACGCGTCTCAGATGCCGAGCTGCCTGCTCTCCTCCAGCCGCGTGATCGCGTCCGCGTCGCCGTCGACGTCCACCTTCGCGGCGCCCTGCCGGCCGTAGACGAACAGCAGCAGCTCGGACGGCTCACCGGTCACCGTGACGACCGGGGTGCCGCGGTGGGCGACCGCCGTCTGGCCGTCGGGACGGCGCAGCACCAGGCCCGTGGGGACCCCGCGGCCCATCAGGCGGGCGGTGCGTTCCAGCCGGGACCACAGGGCGTCCTGGAAGACCGGGTCGAGCTCGCGGGTCGTCCAGTCGGGCTGGGCGCGGCGGACGTCCTCGGTGTGGACGTAGAACTCGATGGTGTTCGACATCTCGTCGATCTGCTTGAGCTGGAAGGGTGAGAAGCGCGGCGGGCCGGAGCGGATGAGCTGGATCAGCTCCTCGTACGGCTTGTCCGCGTATTCCTCCATCACCTTCTCCAGACGGGGCGCGAGCTGCTTGATCAGCAGGCCGCCGGCCGCGTCCGGGCGGCGCTCGCGCACGACCACGTGCGCGGCCAGGTCCCGGGTCAGCCAGCCCTCGCACAGGGTGGTGGCGTCCGGACCGGCGGTCTCCAGGAGGTCGGCGAGGAGAAGCCGTTCACGCTGGGCAAAGGTCGACATGCGGTCAGCCTACGACCGCGTATGCGTACCGCCCAGTGGACGGCGGCCCGGGACTGTCGGTGCGGCGCGGCACAATGGCACCCATGACCAGTACGCCGCCCGCCCGTCACCCGGCCACCGCCCCTCATCGAGGCGCTGCGCGCCGCGGCGCTCCATCCAGTGGCCTCGACCCGGAGGTCGCCGCGCGTCTCAAGCGCAGCGCGGACGGGCTCCTGCCCGCCATCGCCCAGCAGTACGACACCGGTGAGGTGCTGATGCTGGGCTGGATGGACGACGAGGCCCTGCACCGCACGCTGACGACGGGCCGCTGCACGTACTGGTCGCGCAGCCGCGGGGAGTACTGGGTCAAGGGCGACACCTCCGGCCACTTCCAGTGGGTGAAGTCCGTCGCTCTCGACTGCGACGCCGACACCGTGCTCGTCCAGGTCGACCAGGTCGGCGCCGCCTGCCACACCGGCGCGCGCACCTGCTTCGACGCCGACGTGCTGCTGGGGGACGCCGACCGCGGCGTGCCCGCCCGCGATCAGTAGGGTCGGCCGCCATGGACCTCGAGACCTTCCGCAAGCTGGCCTCCGACCGCCGCGTCGTCCCCGTCACCCGCAAGCTCCTCGCCGACGGCGACACCCCGGTCGGGCTCTACCGCAAGCTCGCCGCCGAGCGCCCCGGCACGTTCCTGCTGGAGTCCGCGGAGAACGGGCGCTCCTGGTCGCGCTACTCGTTCGTCGGCGTCCGCAGCGCCGCGACGCTCACCGAGCGGGACGGCCGGGTGCACTGGCTCGGCGATCCCCCCGTGGGCGTGCCCGTCGAAGGCGACCCACTGGCCGCCCTGCGCGCCACCATCGAAGCGCTGCACACGCCCCACCAGGAGGGCCTGCCGCCCTTCACCGGCGGCATGGTCGGCTACCTCGGCTACGACATCGTCCGCCGCCTGGAGAAGATCGGCCCCGGTGAGCGGGACGACCTGAAGCTGCCCGAGCTGACCATGCTGCTCACCAGCGACCTCGCGGTCATGGACCACTGGGAGGGCTCGGTCCTGCTGATCGCCAACGCGATCAACCACAACGACCTGGACACCGGCGTCGACGAGGCGTACGCGGACGCCGTGGCCCGCCTCGACGCCATGGAGGCCGACCTGACGCGTGCGGTGGCCCAGCCCCCGGCCGTGCTGCCGCCCTCCGAGCTGCCGGAGTACAGCGCGCTGTGGGGCGGACCCGACTTCCACACGGCCGTCGAGGACATCAAGGAGCGCATCCGGGCCGGCGAGGCGTTCCAGGTCGTGCCGTCGCAGCGGTTCGAGACGCCGTGCACCGCGAGCGCGCTGGACGTCTACCGGGTGCTCAGGGCGACCAACCCCTCGCCCTACATGTACCTGCTGCGCTTCGAGGGCTTCGACGTCGTCGGCTCCTCGCCCGAGGCACTGGTCAAGGTCGAGGAAGGGCGGGCGATGGTGCACCCCATCGCCGGCACCCGGCCGCGCGGCGCCACCCCGCAGGAGGACCAGGCCCTCGCCGAGGAACTGCTCGCCGACCCCAAGGAGCGCGCGGAGCACCTCATGCTGGTCGACCTCGGCCGCAACGACCTCGGCAGGGTCTGCGAACCCGGCTCGGTGGAGGTCGTCGACTTCATGTCCGTCGAGCGCTACTCGCACGTGATGCACATCGTCTCCACGGTCACGGGCCGGGTCGCCGCCGGCCGCACCGCCTTCGACGTGCTGACGGCCTGCTTCCCGGCGGGCACCCTCTCCGGCGCGCCCAAGCCGCGCGCGATGCAGATCATCGACGAACTGGAGCCGTCCCGCCGCGGGCTGTACGGCGGCTGCGTCGGCTACCTCGACTTCGCCGGCGATTCGGACACCGCCATCGCCATCCGCACGGCCCTGCTGCGCGACGGCACCGCGTACGTGCAGGCGGGAGCGGGCATCGTCGCGGACTCCGACCCGATCGCCGAGGACACGGAGTGCCGCAACAAGGCGGCGGCGGTCCTGCGCGCGGTCCACACGGCGAACCGGCTCGCACCATAGGGCGCTTCTCACGTGAACCCCGGGTGACACCGCACGGTCCGGGCAGGCGATAGTGGAGTACGTGACTGCTGTTCCTCACCCCCGTACCGAAGTCCCCGGCGACGCGCGTCCCGGGCGCCGGAGTCTTGCCCTCGCCCTGCTGAGCGGTGCGCTCGGCGCGGCCGTGGCGCTGCTGGCCACCCGTCAGCAGTGGTCGGAGGGCACCGCGTCGGTGGCCGGTGGCGCCTTCCCGCTGACCGCCCGGGGCAGTGACGTCACCGGCGTCCCGGCGGCCCTCGCCATAGTGGGCCTCGCCGCGCTGGTCGCCGTCTTCGCCGTCCGCCGCGCCGGACGCTTCCTGGTGGCCGGGCTGCTCGCGCTCTGCGGCGCCGGAACGGTCGCCGCCGCCCTGTACGGCGCCTCCGACAGCTCCGCGCTCGACGAGAAGGCGGCGCAGGCGTCCGGGGACACCTCCGCCACCGTCCAGGCCCTGACCCACACGGCGTGGCCGTACGCCGCGGCGGTGGGCGGTGCCCTCCTCCTGCTCGCCGGGCTGCTCGCCCTGCGCTACGGCCGCCTGTGGCCCGCGATGTCCGGCCGCTACGAGCGCGGCGGCGCCCCCCGTCCCCGCCGCAGCGCCCCGGCCGTCGACCCCGACCGTCCCGAGGACCTCTGGAAGGCCCTGGACCGCGGCGAGGACCCGACCGGTACCGGAGCGGCCTAACCTGCGGGGCAGCCGTCCCGGTGTGGCGAATCAGACGCACCCGGGACGAGCCCCGGAGGCCCGGTCGGCGCGCGCGTACGGGACAATGGACCGCGAGCGTCACGCTCACACACGCACACAGCAACGAGGAGCAAGCAATGGCGGAAAGCAGCCACGGGCACGGTCACACCCCCGCCGCCTGGACCGGCACCATGATCATCTTCATCGGTTTCTGCGTCGCGGGTGCCTTCATGGTCCGCAACATCCCGCTCGGCTTCTGGGGCGGCATGGCGATCGTGATCCTGGGCGGTGTCGTCGGCGGGATCATGCGCTCGATGGGCCTCGGCGCGCCCAAGGCACAGCCCCTGCGGATGGTCTCCGGCGCCACGCAGCCCGTGGGCACCGTGAACCCGCGCCGGCCGGTCGCCGTCGAGAGCTGACCCTTTCCGTACGGCCTTCCTCCGCCGTCATGACCTCGTCGAGGGGCGGCCCCGCACCGCGCGGGGCCGCCCCTCGCGCGCCTTTGCCGCCCTCGCGGGGCACAATGCGGGGCATGAACGCCGACAGCCGCAGCATCCGCGCCGGACGGTCGGCCGCTCCCGTCGGCGTCCTGGCGGCCGTCGTGGCCGCCTTCGCCTATGTGGGCGCCGTGGACCCCAACGAACCCGGCCACTACCCGGTGTGCCCGCTGCTGCGTGTGACCGGCCTGTACTGCCCCGGCTGCGGCGGCCTGCGCAGCGCGCACGCCTTCGTGCACGGCGACCTCGCGGCGGCGCTGCACGCCAACGCCGTGGCGGTCGCCGGCTATCTGCTCTTCGCCGTGCTGTGGACCGTCTGGATGGTCCGTGCCGCGCGCGGGCGTCCCGTGCGGCTCGATCCACGGCCCGCCGTCATGTGGACCGCGGGCGCGTTGCTGCTGCTCTTCACGGTTGTCCGGAACCTGCCCTTCGGTGGCTGGCTCCACCCTTGATCATCTGGCGGAGCTCCAGGTAGAGGGCGCCGCCCGCCCGAACCGTGCGAAGCTGGTCCGAGAGTGCGGGAGGGACCGCCGTCAACCGGATGCGAGGCATACGCCCGGCTCCGGATACCATCGCAATGACCACCGGTTTTCCTTTTCGGTGCCGCTTCGACAGTCAACCGTCTGGAAGGGGGCCACTCGCGTGAGTGTGCTCGACGAGATCATCGACGGAGTCCGTGCCGACCTCGCGGAGCGGCAGGCGCGTGTGAGCCTCGACGAGCTCAAGGAGCGCGCGGCGAAGGCCCCCACGGCCAAGGACGGACTGGCCGCCCTGCGTGGCGAGGGCGTCAAGGTCATCTGCGAGGTCAAGCGGTCCAGCCCCTCCAAGGGCGCGCTGGCCGCCATCGCGGACCCGGCCGGCCTCGCGGCGGACTACGAGGCGGGCGGCGCGGCCGTCATCTCCGTCCTCACCGAACAGCGCCGTTTCGGCGGCTCCCTCGCCGACCTGGAGGCGGTCCGCGCGCGCGTGGACATCCCCGTCCTGCGCAAGGACTTCATCGTCACCTCCTACCAGCTGTGGGAGGCACGGGCCTACGGTGCCGACCTCGCCCTGCTGATCGTCGCCGCCCTCGACCAGCCCGCCCTGGAGTCCCTGATCGAGCGGGCGGTGTCCATCGGGCTCACCCCCCTGGTCGAGGTGCACGACGAGGACGAGGTCGACCGCGCGGTCGACGCGGGCGCCAAGCTCATCGGCGTCAACGCGCGCAACCTCAAGACGCTGGAGGTCGACCGGGGCACCTTCGAGCGGGTCGCCCCGGAGATCCCGGAGAGCGTCGTCAAGGTCGCCGAGTCCGGCATCCGCGGCCCGCACGACCTCATCGCCTACGCCAACGCGGGCGCCGACGCCGTGCTCGTCGGCGAGTCCCTGGTCACCGGCAAGGACCCGAAGACGGCGGTGTCCGACCTGGTGGCGGCGGGTGCCCACCCCGCGTTGCGGCACGGCCGGGGCTGACCCGCCGGTAGGCTTGGCGACGATGACGACCACGACGACCCCGGACCGGCACGCCCGCCTCGCGCGCGGCTGCCGCCCCCGGGGCTGCCGCGCCCCCGCCCGCCGGGTGCACGGCCGCCGTGTCCGCTACGTCATCGGTGCCGAACCCGGCCAGGTCAACGGCCGTCGATGGCAGCAGGCCTCTTAGGGGCGCGGGGAACTGCGCGAGGGGCCACAGCGCACCCGCAGTCGAATCGAACCACACCCGCCCCCACGGCGCTCAGTGCCCTTTCCGCACACTCACCGTGAGGCTCACGCATGTCCAGCACCTTCTTCATCCCCGACCCACAGGGTCAACTCCCCACCCCCGAGGGCTACTTCGGAGCCTTCGGCGGTAAGTTCATCCCCGAGGCCCTCGTCGCCGCCGTCGACGAGGTCGCCGTCGAGTACGACAAGGCCAAGCACGACCCCGAGTTCGCCCGCGAACTCGACGACCTGCTCGCCCACTACACCGGTCGCCCGAGCGCCCTCACCGAGGTGCCCCGGTTCGCCGAGCACGCCGGTGGCGCCCGGGTCTTCCTCAAGCGCGAGGACCTGAACCACACCGGCTCGCACAAGATCAACAATGTGCTGGGCCAGGCCCTGCTGACCCGGCGGATGGGCAAGACCCGAGTCATCGCCGAGACCGGCGCCGGGCAGCACGGCGTCGCCACGGCCACCGCGTGCGCCCTCTTCGGCCTCGACTGCACGATCTACATGGGCGAGGTCGACACCCGGCGCCAGGCCCTGAACGTGGCCCGGATGCGCATGCTCGGCGCCGAGGTCATCGCCGTGAAGTCCGGCAGCCGCACGCTCAAGGACGCCATCAACGAGGCGTTCCGCGACTGGGTCGCCAACGTCGACCACACCCACTACCTGTTCGGCACGGTGGCGGGTCCGCACCCCTTCCCCGCCATGGTCCGCGACTTCCACCGGGTCATCGGCGTCGAGGCCCGGCGCCAGCTCCTGGAGCGCGCCGGCCGGCTGCCCGACGCGGCCGTCGCCTGCGTCGGCGGCGGGTCCAACGCCATCGGCCTGTTCCACGCCTTCATCCCGGACACGGACGTACGCCTCATCGGCTGCGAGCCCGCCGGGCACGGCGTGGAGACCGGTGAGCACGCGGCCACGCTGACCGCGGGCGAGCCCGGCATCCTGCACGGTTCGCGTTCCTACGTCCTCCAGGACGACGAGGGCCAGATCACCGAGCCGTACTCGATCTCCGCCGGACTCGACTACCCCGGCATCGGCCCCGAGCACTCCTACCTCAGGGACAGCGGCCGGGGCGAGTACCGCGCGGTCACCGACGACGCCGCGATGCAGGCACTGCGGCTGCTGTCGCGCACCGAGGGGATCATCCCGGCCATCGAGAGCGCCCACGCGCTGGCCGGAGCCCTGGACGTCGGCCGGGAGCTGGGCGAGGACGGGCTGATCCTGATCAACCTGTCCGGCCGCGGCGACAAGGACATGGACACCGCCGCCCGGTACTTCGGGCTCTACGACACGGACGCGGAGGTCGCCGAGGACGCCGCCGGCACCGCCGAGATCGAGGGGGACGCCAAGTGAGCGGGAACATCCGGCTGCTGAGCGACACCCTCGCCGCGGCGAGGTCCGAGGGGCGTGCCGCCCTCATCGCCTACCTCCCGGCCGGGTTCCCGACCGTGGACGGCGGCATCGCGGCGATCAAGGCCGCGCTCGACGGCGGCGCCGACGTCGTGGAGGTCGGCCTGCCGCACAGCGACCCCGTGCTCGACGGCCCCGTCATCCAGACCGCCGACGACATCGCCCTGCGCGGCGGGGTGAGGATCGCGGACGTCCTGCGCACCGTCCGTGAGGCGCACGAGGCCACCGGCAAGCCGATCCTCGTCATGACCTACTGGAACCCCGTCGACCGCTACGGCGTCGAGCGCTTCACCGCCGAGCTCGCCGAGGCGGGCGGCGCCGGCTGCATCCTGCCCGACCTGCCGGTGCAGGAGTCGGCGCTGTGGCGCGAGCACGCCGAGAAGCACGGCCTGGCGACGGTGTTCGTCGTCGCGCCCAGCAGCAAGGACGAGCGGCTCGCGCAGATCACCGCGGCGGGCAGCGGCTTCGTGTACGCCGCCTCGCTGATGGGCGTCACGGGCACCCGTGAGTCGGTCGGGACGCAGGCGGAGAACCTGGTGCGACGCACCCGGGACACCGGCACCGACCTGCCGGTGTGCGTCGGGCTCGGCGTCTCCGACGCCAGGCAGGCCGCCGAGGTGGCCGGCTTCGCCGACGGGGTGATCGTCGGCTCGGCGTTCGTCAAGCGGATGCTGGAGGCGCCGGACGACGCGGCCGGCGTCGAGGCGGTCCGCGCGCTCGCGGGCGACCTGGCGAAGGGCGTGCGCGGACAGGCTTAGCAGCCGGTCCGCGTTCCTCCGGGCACGGAGCGGCACGTCGTAGGAGTCCCTCGTACGGGTGGACCTGGGACCGGGGAGGCGCGGTGCGCCTCCCCGGTTCGTTCTGCGGGTGTGAGCGAGAAGAACCGTGACGGAAAGCGCACCGCCCGCGAGCGGCTGGCGGTCGAGCGTGACAAGCAGAGGGCCGCGGACAGGCGCAGGCGGACGCTGATCGTCAGTGCGGCGGTCGTCGGCGTCCTGGGCCTGGCCGCGGTGATCGGCGTGGTCGCCGCGAACGCCGGCAAGGACACCGGGGACAGCGCGGGCCCGGTCGTGGCCCCCTCGGGGGCGAACGGCGAGGACAACCTCGCCATCCCCGTCGGCAAGGGCGACGCCAAGTCGACTCTCACGGTCTGGGAGGACTTCCGCTGCCCGGCGTGCCAGTCCTTCGAGCGGACCTACCGCTCGACGATCCATGAGCTGACGGACGCCGGACAGCTGAGGGTGGACTACCGGCTGGCAACGATCATCGACGGCAACATGGGCGGCACCGGCTCCCGCAACGCCGCCAACGCCGCGGCCTGCGCACAGGACGCCGGCCACTTCACCGCCTACCACGACGTGCTCTACGACAACCAGCCGCCCGAGACGGACGACGCCTTCGCGGACGACGCGAAGCTGATCGAGCTGGCCGGGAAGGTCAAGGGCCTGGACACGCCCGCGTTCCGCACGTGCGTCGAGGACGGCCGGCACGACAGCTGGGTCGACAAGTCCAACGAGGCCTTCGGCAAGGGCGGCTTCTCGGGCACGCCGACCGTGCTGCTCAACGGCAAGAACATCTACCAGGACCAGACGATGACGCCCGCGAAGCTGAAGCAGCAGGTGCAGGAGGCCGCGGCCGGCTGAGCCGCGCCCACCGGGCCTGTTATGGAGCCGTAGCCGGGCAGCTCGACATCGGGTGTGCCCGGCACGGTAGCGTCGACCCTGCCATGGAACTTGCCTACATCCCCAGCCCGTCGCGCGGAGTGCTGTACATCGGCCCGGTCCCGCTGCGCGGCTACGCGTTCTGCATCATCCTCGGCGTCTTCGTGGCCGTGTGGTACGGCAACAAACGCTGGATCGCCCGTGGTGGGCGCACCGGCACTGTGGCCGACATCGCGGTCTGGGCGGTGCCGTTCGGCCTGGTCGGCGGCCGTCTCTACCACGTGATCACGGACTACGAGCTGTACTTCAGCGAGGGCCGTGACTGGGTGGACGCCCTCAAGATCTGGGAGGGCGGCCTCGGCATCTGGGGCGCGATCGCGCTGGGCGCGGTCGGCGCGTGGATCGGCTGCCGCCGGCGGGGCATCCCGCTGCCCGCGTACGCCGACGCCGTCGCCCCCGGTATCGCCCTGGCGCAGGCGATCGGACGCTGGGGGAACTGGTTCAACCAGGAGCTGTACGGGCGGGAGACCGACCTCCCCTGGGCGCTGCACATCACGTCCACGGAGGCCGGGCGGGTGCCGGGGTACTACCACCCGACGTTCCTCTACGAGTCCCTGTGGTGCATCGGTGTCGCGGTGCTGGTGGTCTGGGCCGACCGGCGGTTCAACCTCGGCCACGGCCGGGCCTTCGCGCTGTACGTGGCCTCCTACTGCGCGGGCCGGTTCTGGATCGAGTACATGCGGGTCGACGACGCCCACCACATCCTGGGCCTGCGGCTGAACAACTGGACCGCGCTGGCGGTGTTCCTGCTGGCGGTGGTCTACCTCGTGGTCTCCGCGAAGAAGCGTCCGGGCCGCGAGGCCGTGGTCGAGCCGGACCCCTCCGGCGACGGCACCGGGAACGCCGACAAGAGCGACGCGGCCGACGCGGCGGACGCCTCCGGCGACACCGACGCGGCGGAGAAGGACGGGAAGGCCGACGGCTCCTCGGAGGAGGCCGGCTCCGAGGACGCCGAGCCCGCGAAGGCCGAGGACGAGGCGGGGACGGCGACGAAGAAGAGCTGACGATTCCGTCGTACGCGGCCGAGGGCGCCCGGAGTTCTTCCGGGCGCCCTCTTCGTGTTCCGGCGCGTCAGTCGCGTCGGGCCAGCGCCAGGGTCCGGGTGGCCTCGCCGACCACCGCCGCGTCGACGAACGTGCCGTCCGGGAGGGCCTGCGCGGAGTGGTTGACGGCCGCCGCCTTGAGGATGGTCTCGGCCTTCTCGATCTCCTCGGGGGTGGGGAGGTAGGCCCGTTCGATGATCGGGAGCTGACGGGGGTGGATGGCGGCCCGGCCCAGGAAGCCGAGGGCCCTGCCGTGGGCGCAGGTGGCCGCGAGCCCGTCCAGGTCGCGGACGTCGGGGTGCACCGACTGGGGTGGCGGGGCGAGGGCAGCCGCCCGCGCCGCGTTGACGATGCGCGAGCGGGGCCAGTCGAGGCCGCTGTCGCATCGCACGCCGAGGTCGGCCCGCAGATCGGCCTCGCCCAGGGAGATGCCGCGCAGTGCGGGGTGGGCGGAGGCGATGGCGTAGGCGTGCTCGATGGCGAGGGCGGACTCCAGCAGCGCGTACAGGGGCGGCGGCCCGCCGTCGGCGTCCGTCCGGTCCGCGGTCTGCGTGATGTGGCGGGGCGAGGCCACCTTCGGCAGGCGCAGGCCCGACACGCCGGGGAGCGCGGCGAGGGTCTTCAGGTCCGTGTCCGCCCACGGGGTGTCCAGGGCGTTGACGCGGACGTGCACCGGCGCGGGGTGGTCGGGCTCGGACAGGAGTTCCGCGGTGGCGGAGCGGGCGTAGTCCTTGCGCTCGGGCGCGACGGCGTCCTCCAGGTCGACCACGACGACGTCGGCGCCCGCGGCGAGGGCCTTGCGGACCACGTCGGGGCGGTCGCCGGGGGCGTAGAGCCAGGTCAGCAGGGTGGTCACAGGGCGCCCTCCGCGCGCAGGGCGGTCAGTTCCTCGGGCGTCAGGCCCAGTTCGGTGAGCACCTCGTCGGTGTCCGCGCCGTGGGCCCGGCCCGCCCAGCGGATGGCGCCGGGCGTGGCGGAGAGGCGGAAGAGGACGTTCTGCATGCGCAGGGGGCCGAGGTCCGGGTCGTCGACGGTGGTGACGGTGTCCAGGGCCGCGTACTGGGGATCGGTCATCACGTCGCGGATGTCCTGGATCGGGGCCACCGCCGCTTCCGCCTTCTCGAAGGCCGCGAGGACCTCGTCGCGGGGGCGCTCCGCGATCCAGCCGCCGACCGCCTCGTCGAGGACGTCCGCGTGCCGGGCGCGGTCGGCGCCGGTGGCGAACCACGGCTCGTCGATCAGCTCGGGGCGGCCGACCAGACGCATCACGCGTTCGGCGATGGACTGGGCCGAGGTCGAGACCGCGACCCAGCTTCCGTCCGACGTGCGGTAGGTGTTGCGGGGGGCGTTGTTCTGGGAGCGGTTGCCGGTGCGGGGCTGGACATGGCCGAGCTGGTCGTACCAGAGGGGATGCGGGCCGAGGACCGTGAGGATCGGCTCGATGATCGCCATGTCGACGACCTGGCCCTCACCGGTGCGGTCGCGGGCGGCCAGGGCGGCCATCACCCCGTACGCCGTGGCGAGGCCCGCGATGGAGTCGGCGAGCCCGAAGGGCGGGAGGGTGGGGGGCGAGTCGGGTTCGCCGGTGATCGCGGCGAAGCCGCTCATCGCCTCGGCGAGGGTGCCGAAGCCCGGCCGGTGGGCATAGGGGCCGAACTGCCCGAAGGCGGTGACGCGGGTGAGGATCAGACGGGGATTGACGGCGGAGAGTTCCGGCCAGCCGAGGTCCCATTTCTCCAGGGTGCCCGGGCGGAAGTTCTCGATGACGACGTCCGCGCCAGCGGCCAGGCGGCGCAGGGTGGCCTGGCCGCCGGGCTTGGAGAGGTCGAGCGTGATGGTGCGTTTGTTGCGGCCGAGGTGCTTCCACCACAGGCCGATGCCGTCCTTGGCGGGGCCGTGGCCCCGGGAGGGGTCCGGTTTCCCGGGGTGCTCGATCTTGATGACCTCCGCGCCGAAGTCGCCGAGGAGGGTGGCGGCGAGAGGTCCGGCGAAGAGGGTGGCCATGTCGAGGACGCGGAGGCCGCCGAGGGGCGGGGTGGGCGTGGTCATGCCGTGCACTCGGTACGGGTCATGGGCGGGTCGCCTCCAGGAGGGTGAGGTGGGCCAGCGTGTCGAAGCCGGTGCCGTCGAAGTCCGCGATGGAGGTGGCGAGGCGGTTCTTGAGGGGGGCGGTCCAGTGGTCCGGGAGCGAGCCGGGGGTGCCGGCGAGGAGGCCGGCGACACTGCCGGCCGTCGCCCCGTTGGAGTCGGTGTCCCAGCCGCCGGAGACCGCGCGGCAGACGGCGCCCGTGAAGTCGCCGTCCGCGTGGGTGAGGGCCGCGGCGATCAGGGCGGTGTTGGGGACGGCGTGGACCCAGTGGTAGGCGGCGTGCCGGGTGTGCAGTTCGTCCACGACCGTCTCGAAGTCCTCCTGGCAGGACGCGAGTTGCACGGCGTGGCGGACGGCCTCGGCCAGCCGGGACCACGGGGGGACGACGGAGAGTCCGGTGCGCAGGCAGGTGTGGACGTCGGCGGAGCCGGTGGCGGCGGTGGCAAGGGTGGCGGCGGTGAACATCGCCGCGTAGACCCCGTTCGCGGTGTGGCTGAGGGTGGCGTCCCGGTACGCCTGTTCGGCCGCCGCGGCGGGGTCGCCGGGGTGGGTCCACCCGTGGACGTCGGCGCGGATGAGGGCGCCGATCCATTCGCGGAAGGGGTTGCGGTGGCGGGCGGTGTGCGGGGGCTCGATGCCGGTGAGGAGATTGCGGTAGGCGACGCGTTCCGCCGTGAAGGCGCGGCCCGCGGGGAGTTCGTCGAGCCAGAGGCCGGCCACGTCCGCGGTGGTGAAGTCCTTGCCGCGGCGCTGGAGCAGGAGGAGGTTGAGCAGGGGGTAGTTGAGGTCGTCGTCCTCGGGCATGCCGTCGATGTTCTCGGCGAGCGAGGTGCCGGCCGAGCGGCGGTTCCAGGGGTGGGTGTCGAGGAGTGACCGGGGGACTCCGCGGGCGGTGAAGTAGCCGGTCAGGGGCCAGTTGCCGGTGGCGCGGGCGAGTTGACGGATTCCGGTGAGAGGGAGCTTCTCGACGGGTTTGCCCAGCAGGCAGCCGACGGCCCGGCCCAGCCAGGCCGCGTGCAGGCGTGCCTCCAGATCGGCCGGGGGGACGGTGGTGCGCTCCGGTGACGGCCAGTCGGGGCACAGGGCCCTGATCCGCGCCAGGCCCGTCGGCTCCCGGTCCTGGAGCCGGCTGGGCAGGTCCGCCAGCTCGTCCAGCAGGTCCTCGGCCAGTTGCCGCAGGTAGCGGGAGGCCGGTCGCGGGGAGGCGCCCGCCCGGACCGGGGCGTCGGGACCGCCCGCCAGGTTCCAGCGCCTCTCGACGGCGGTCGGCCGGCGGCCGTCCTGGTGCGCCTGGTGGAGTTCGTGGCCGAGCAGGTCCTCGGGCTGGACCCAGGTCAGCCGGAGCATCCGGTGCCTCCCAGAGCGGCGAACGACTCCTCGTGGGTGCGGCGCCGGCGCACGTCCCGCCGGAAGATCTCCTGCGCGACCTCGCCGAGCGCGCGCGCCGGTTCCCACAGGTCCAGCCGGCTGGCCTCCGCCACCGTCTTCGACCACTCGTCCGGGACCGGGGAGCCCAGGGCCCCGGCCAGCGCGCCCGCCATCGTGGCGATCGAGTCGCAGTCGCGGCCGTAGTTCACCGAGCCCAGGACCGCCTGGCGGTAGTCGCCGCCCGCGACCAGCAACATGCCGAGCGCGATGGGGAGTTCCTCGATGGAGTGCAGGCGGGAGGGTCGGCGGGCGCCGAGCGAGGGGGTGCGGTAGTCGGGGCCCACGGTGTCGTAGGGGGTGACCGCCTCGCGCAGCGGCACCAGCGCCGACTCGAAGTCCGAGTGTCCGGAGGCCACCTCGCACACCGCCGCGATCGCCGCACGGGTGCCGTCCTTGGCGTGCTCCAGGCAGGTCGCCACCACCGAGTCCGGTGTCGCCCCGGGAGCGCAGGCCGCCGCCACCGCCGCCGCGAAGACGGCCGCCGCCTCGCGGCCGTACGACGACTGGTGGGCGCCCGCGACGTCCAGCGCCTCGGCGTAGGCACCCGCCGGGTTGGCCGCGTTGACCAGCCCGACCGGGGCCATGTACATCGCGGCACCGCAGTTGACGATGTTGCCGACGCCGGCCTCCCGGGGGTCGACGTGGCCGTAGTGGATCCGTGCCACCAGCCACTTCTCCGCCAGGAAGATCCGCTGCAGGGGGAGGGCCCGTGCCTCCAGCTCCGGGATCCAGCGCGGTGTGGTGATGAGGTCCGGGACCAGGTGGTCGGCGACGGCGTAGGCGTCGAGATGGTCGCGGACCTCGGTGTAGACCCGTACCAGCGCGTGGGTCATCAAGGTGTCGTCGGTGACGTGGCCGTCGCCCTTGTGGTACGGCGCGAGGGGGCGGGCCGTACGCCAGGCGCCGCCGTTCCAGGGGCCGACGACGCCGTGGACGCGGCCGCCGTGGCGCTCGGTGATCTGGTCGGGGGAGTAGCCCTCGACGGGGCCGCCGAGGGCGTCGCCGACGGCCGCGCCGACGAGGGCACCGGTGATCCGCTCACTGAGGGAGTCTGCCCGGTTTTCTTCTCCTTTGGGGGTCATGAGCCGAATCATCCTCCTGGCGGGGCCGGTTGCGCGGCTTCCAGGAGTTCGGCGAGTTCCACCAGGTCGGTGCCGGTCAGCCGGGGGAGTGCGCAGCCGGAGAGGTGCCGGCAGGCGTCGCGCCAGGTGCCGGGGATCGCCGCGCTGCCGCCGAGCGCGCCGGTGAGGGCGCCGGTGAGGGCCGGGGCGGAGTCCGCGACGCGCGAGAGGCAGGCCGCGGCGGGCACCGCCTCCGCGATCCGGCCCCGGGAGGCCACGGTGAGGGCGAGCGCCACCGGGACCGTCTCGGCGGCGGCGATGCCGTAGCTGTAGACGTGGTCCACGATCTGGTGTTCCAGGAGGGGGATCAGCGCGAAGGCGCCGACGGAGTCCGCGGCCAGCTTCAGGGCGTGGCGGGCGTTGCGGCCGATCTCCGTGCCCTCGGGCAGTTCGGCGAGCGCCGCCGTCACACAGACGTGCGGCGTGGCGCCGGTGAGGGCGACGGAGACGGCGGCGGCCATCGCGCGGGCGCCGTGCACGCCGTCGCCGTCCTGGGTGTAGCGGGCGTCGAACTCGGCGAGGGACGCGGCACGCGCGGGGTCGCCCGGGTGGGCGACGGCGAGCACACAGGCCCGGACGCAGGCGGCGTCGTCGAAGTAGTGCGGGTTGTCATGACCTGTGGCGGGCGGGCGCAGGCCGGCGGCGAGGTTGCCGAGGCCGGCCCGGACGGAGATGCGGGCGCGCAGCGGGAGGACGGCGGACTCGACCTCGGGGGCGCGCATCGCCGCCGCCGCCACCTCGCTGGCCACGGAGTTCCAGGTCAGGTCGATGGCCGCGCGTACCCGGCGTTCCCGGCTGAGGTCGCCGAGGACGGTGTCGTCGCCGGCGCGCAGCACGGCCTCGGCGGCGAAGGCGGCCCACTCGGCGTCGTCGGAGGGGCCGAGGCGGAGGGGTTCGGGGGGCTGGTTGAGGGCGATCGGGACGGGGAGGGTGGTCGTGGCGTTGTGCTCGGCGAAGGTGTCGAGTTCGCGGGTGAGGCGGCGGGTCCACTCGGGCATACGGGCGGCCCGGTGGCGGGCCGCGGGCCAGCCGGCGGCGTCGCCCGCGGCGAGGCCGAGCAGGAGGCCTTCGATTCTGCTGCCGGTGGAGGGGCGCGGGGTCTCGGCCCCGACTTCGCCTTCGGCGCTGTGTTTTTCGCCCGCACCGCCCGAACCGCCCGAACCGCCCGCACCGCCCGTGCGGCTTTCGTCGGCGGGAGTGGGTGGCCCCGGTGGGTGGTGCTCGCCGTCAGCGGGTGCGGGTGCGGGTGCGGGTGCGGATACGGATACGGGGACGAGGACGGGGCCCGGGCCCAGGTCCGGGTCTGGGCCCGGGTCCGGGTCGCTTGTCAGGGCCCCGTCCAGGTCCGTCGACGTCGGGGGCGTGTCCAGGGCCAGGGGGGCTGTCTCGTCCCACGGGGTCGGAGGTTTCATCGGTTCGCCTCTTCCGCCGCGGCCGTCGCACGGCCGGCGCGGTAGGGGCCGTCGTCCTCCGGGGTGAGCAGGTCCGCCACGTCCAGTACGTGGTGGCCGGCCATCGACGGCAGGCAGCTGCCCCGCGCCGGGCCGATCGCCGCCGCCCACTCCCGCGGGATCGCGGCCTCGCCCTGCGACGCGCCGGCCAGGGCGCCCGCGACCGCGGCCGTGGTGTCGGCGTCCCGGCCCATGTTGACGGCCGTCAGCACCGCCTCCTCGAAGTCGCCGTCGGCCGCCGCGTACGCGCCGAAGGCGAGGGCGACGGCCTCGGGGGCGAGGTCGGTCCACGGGTAGCCGCCGATGACGACGGCCGAGCGCACCGCGCGTTCCCCGCGGTGGGCGACGACCACGGCCCGTCGCAGGGAGCGCGCGGTCCAGGAGTCGTCGGGCACGACGGCGAGCGCCGAGGCGACCACGGCGGTGGCCGGGGCGCCCGCCATCGCCGCCGCGACCCCGGCCGCGACCGCCTGTCCGCCGTAGATGCCCTCGCCCTCGTGGCTGACGGAGCCGTCGATCGCGACCAGGCGGGCCGCCTCGGCGGGGCGGCCCGCGGCGAACACCCCGAAGGGCGCGGCGCGCATCGCGAGGCCGTCGCTCCAGGCGTGCCGGTGCTGGGCGGAGATCGGGGCGGCGAGGCCGCGGCGGAGGTTCTCCAGGGTGCCGCGTTCGCTGAAGCCCGCGCCCCGGAACTGGCCCTCGGCACGGTCCGCGATCCAGGCGTGCCAGGCCGCCTCCACATGGGCGGGGGTGAGGGCGGAGCCGTGCCGGGCGAGCAGCAGGCCCGAGAAGATCGCGTACTCGGTGTCGTCCGTTCCCGAGGGGCGTTCGGCGACGTAGCCGGTGATACGGCCCCAGCGGGCACGGATCTCGGACGGTTTCATGTTCTCGGCGGGGGCGCCCAGGGCGTCGCCGACGGCGAGGCCGAGCAGGGCGCCGCGGGCCCGGGAACGGAGACCGGCGGCGTCCCCGGGGGCCGGTACCGGGGGAACGCGGGCGATCGATGGCATCGCGGCCTCTCCTCTCAGGGCGGGTGACCCTTTGCGGAACTGTCCCCGGTGCGGTGCGCCGCGCAGCCTCACGAGCCTCAGAGTCACCCGGTCGACATCTGAGCGGATAGATCATCTAATGAGCGAGAACGGGTAAAACCGCAGGTTAGCGGAGCCTTTCCTTCCTGGCGGGGGCGGATTCGGCGACATAGGCTGGTGCTTGTCAAAAAGTGGAACACATCCAAGTAGGCATTCTCCGGGGGATCGGCATGGCCATCATCGAGACCGAGGCGGCGCTGCACGAGGCGCATCGCGACAACCACACGCACCGGGACGTCAACGGCGGCTGGCTGCGCCCCGCCGTCTTCGGCGCGATGGACGGCCTGGTCTCCAACCTGGCGCTGATGACCGGCGTCGCGGGCGGTGCGGTCGGCCGGCAGGGCATCGTGCTGACCGGGCTCGCGGGGCTGGCCGCCGGCGCCTTCTCCATGGCCGCCGGCGAGTACACGTCGGTGGCCTCCCAGCGGGAGCTGGTCGAGGCCGAACTGGACGTGGAGCGCCGTGAACTGCGCAAGCACCCGAAGGACGAGGAGGCCGAGCTGGCCCGGCTCTACGAGGCGCGCGGTGTGGAGCCGGAGCTGGCCCGCGAGGTGGCCCGGCAGCTGTCGGCCGACCCCGAGCGGGCGCTGGAGATCCATGCCCGCGAGGAGCTCGGCATCGATCCCGGCGATCTTCCGTCGCCGCTGGTCGCGGCGGTGTCGAGCTTCGGAGCCTTCGCGCTCGGCGCCCTGCTCCCCGTACTGCCGTATCTGCTCGGCGCGACCGCGCTGTGGCCGGCGGTGCTGCTCGCGTTGCTCGGACTCTTCGGGTGCGGCGCCGTGGTGGCCAGGGTGACGGCGCGGACCTGGTGGTTCAGCGGGTTGCGGCAGCTCGCCCTCGGCGGCGCCGCGGCCGGTGTGACGTATGCCCTGGGCAGTCTGTTCGGAACGGCCGTAGGATAGTACGGCCTGGGCTTTATGCGGAGGGTCGCATAACTAGCCGTTACTGCCTGGTTTCGAGGGTGTAATCGCCGGGCATGAGCCGTAAGCGCTGTGGGCAATGAGGCCTCCGGCGCACTCACGGGGCGAGCGGCGCTGCTCGCCCTGTCGACCGGGCCGACGGACAGGGATCCGTCCTCCCGACACCCACACATCGCTGCCGCAGAACCGCGGCGTCTTCGTCGCGCACCCTTGCGAGAAGTCCGCATGTTGGAACGGTCTATCCGCTTCCCGAGACCCGCTCCATCATGTAACCTGCACGAAATTTTGATCTCACGCGAGGGCCAGCGTCGTCCCTCGGCACTTGAAAATGCCACTTGACGACGGGAGAGCCGATGCGTACGCCGCGCCAGCCGTCCCAGCACTCCGCGAATGGCCAGAACTGGTCCTTCATGGATGCTCGCCCTGCCGCGCAGGGTATGTACGACCCCCGCAACGAGCACGACGCCTGCGGCGTCGGCTTCGTGGCCACCCTCACCGGTGAGGCGAGCCATGCGCTGGTCGAACAGGCGCTCACCGTGCTGCGCAACCTGGAGCACCGCGGGGCCACCGGCTCCGAGCCGGACTCCGGTGACGGCGCCGGCATCCTCGCCCAGGTGCCCGACGCCTTCTTCCGTGAGGTGGCCGGTTTCGAACTGCCTCAGACCGGCGGCTACGCGGCCGGTGTCGCCTTCCTGCCCAAGGACGGCACCGAGGAGTCCGTCTCACGGATCGAGACGATCGCGGCCGAGGAGGGCCTGACCGTCCTCGGCTGGCGCGAGGTCCCCGTCGCACCCGAACTGCTCGGCGCCACCGCCCGCTCGACGATGCCCGCCTTCCGGCAGATCTTCGTGACGGACGGGGTTTCCGAGGGCATCGCCCTGGACCGCAAGGCCTTCGTGCTGCGCAAGCGCGCCGAGCGCGAGGCGGGCGTCTACTTCCCGTCGCTGTCCGCGCGCACGATCGTCTACAAGGGCATGCTGACCACCGGCCAGCTGGAGCCGTTCTTCCCGGACCTGTCCGACCGCCGGTTCGCCTCCGCGATCGCGCTCGTGCACTCCCGGTTCTCCACCAACACCTTCCCGTCGTGGCCGCTGGCCCACCCGTACCGCTTCGTCGCGCACAACGGTGAGATCAACACCGTCAAGGGCAACCGCAACTGGATGCGGGCCCGCGAGTCCCAGCTGCACTCCGAGCTGTTCGGCGCCCCGGGGAAGCTGGAGCAGGTCTTCCCGGTCTGCACGCCCGACGCCTCCGACTCGGCGTCCTTCGACGAGGTGCTCGAACTGCTGCACCTCGGCGGGCGCTCGCTGCCCCACTCGGTGCTGATGATGATCCCCGAGGCGTGGGAGAACCACGACTCCATGGACCCGGCCCGGCGCGCCTTCTACCAGTTCCACTCCACGATGATGGAGCCCTGGGACGGCCCGGCCTGCGTCACCTTCACCGACGGCACCCAGGTCGGCGCCGTCCTCGACCGCAACGGTCTGCGCCCCGGCCGCTACTGGGTCACCGACGACGGCCTCGTCGTCCTCGGCTCCGAGGTCGGCGTCCTCGACATCGACCCCGCGAAGGTCGTCCGCAAGGGCCGCCTCCAGCCCGGCCGCATGTTCCTCGTGGACACCGCCGAGCACCGGATCATCGAGGACGACGAGATCAAGCGCTCGCTCGCGGAGGACCAGCCCTACGCGGAGTGGCTGGAAGCCGGCGAGATCGAGCTCTCCGACCTGCCCGAGCGCGAGCACATCGTGCACACCCACGCCTCGGTCACCCGCCGTCAGCAGACCTTCGGCTACACCGAGGAAGAGCTGCGCATCATCCTGGCGCCGATGGCCAAGACCGGCGGTGAGCCGCTGGGCTCGATGGGCACGGACTCGCCGATCGCGGCACTCTCCGAGCGCCCGCGCCTGCTCTTCGACTACTTCACCCAGCTGTTCGCGCAGGTCACCAACCCGCCGCTGGACGCGATCCGCGAAGAGCTGGTCACCTCGCTGCGCTCCTCCCTCGGCCCGCAGGGCAACCTGCTCGAGCCGACGGCCGCTTCCTGCCGCTCGGTCACCCTGCCCTTCCCGGTGATCGACAACGACGAGCTGGCCAAGCTCATCCACATCAACGCCGACGGCGACATGCCCGGCATGAAGGCCGCCACGCTCTCCGGCCTCTACCGCGTCAGCGGCGGCGGCGACTCCCTCGCCGCGCGGATCGAGGAGATCTGCGCCGAGGCCGACGGCGCGATCGAGAACGGCGCCCGGCTGATCGTCCTGTCCGACCGGCACTCGGACGCCGAGCACGCGCCGATCCCCTCGCTGCTGCTCACCGCGGCCGTCCACCACCACCTCATCCGCACCAAGCAGCGCACCCATGTGGGCCTGCTGGTCGAGGCCGGTGACGTCCGCGAGGTCCACCACGTCGCCCTGCTCATCGGCTACGGCGCCGCCGCCGTCAACCCGTACCTGGCGATGGAGTCCGTCGAGGACCTGGTCCGCGCCGGCACCTTCCTGCCCGGTATGGAGGCCGAGCAGGCCATCCGCAACCTGATCTACGCGCTCGGCAAGGGCGTGCTGAAGGTCATGTCCAAGATGGGCATCTCCACCGTCGCCTCCTACCGCGGCGCCCAGGTCTTCGAGGCCGTCGGTCTCGAGGAGACCTTCGTGGAGAAGTACTTCAACGGCACCGCCACCAAGATCGGCGGCGTCGGCCTCGACGTCGTCGCCCAGGAGGTCGCCGCGCGGCACGCCAAGGCGTACCCCGCCTCGGGGATCGCCCCGGCGCACCGCGCGCTGGAGATCGGCGGCGAGTACCAGTGGCGCCGCGAGGGCGAGCCGCACCTGTTCGACCCGGAGACGGTCTTCCGCCTCCAGCACTCCACCCGCACCGGCCGCTACGACATCTTCAAGAAGTACACCGAGCGCGTGAACGAGCAGTCCGAGCGCCTCATGACGCTGCGCGGCATGTTCGGCTTCAAGTCCGGCCGGCAGCCGATCTCCGTCGACGAGGTCGAGCCGGTCAGCGAGATCGTCAAGCGCTTCTCCACCGGTGCCATGTCCTACGGCTCCATCTCGCGCGAGGCGCACGAGACGCTCGCCATCGCCATGAACCAGCTGGGCGGCAAGTCCAACACCGGCGAGGGCGGCGAGGACCCGGACCGCCTGTACGACCCGGCCCGACGGTCGTCGATCAAGCAGGTGGCCTCCGGCCGCTTCGGCGTGACGAGCGAGTACCTGGTCAACGCCGACGACATCCAGATCAAGATGGCCCAGGGCGCCAAGCCCGGCGAGGGCGGTCAGCTGCCCGGCCACAAGGTGTACCCGTGGGTGGCCAAGACCCGGCACTCCACGCCGGGCGTGGGGCTCATCTCCCCGCCGCCGCACCACGACATCTACTCCATCGAGGACCTGGCCCAGCTGATCCACGACCTGAAGAACGCCAACCCGCAGGCCCGCATCCACGTGAAGCTGGTCTCCGAGGTCGGCGTCGGCACGGTCGCGGCCGGCGTGTCCAAGGCCCACGCGGACGTCGTGCTCATCTCCGGCCACGACGGCGGTACGGGCGCCTCCCCGCTCACCTCGCTGAAGCACGCGGGCGGCCCCTGGGAACTCGGTCTCGCCGAGACCCAGCAGACGCTGCTGCTCAACGGCCTGCGCGACCGGATCGTCGTCCAGACCGACGGCCAGCTGAAGACCGGCCGTGACGTCGTCATCGCCGCGCTGCTCGGCGCCGAGGAGTTCGGTTTCGCGACCGCGCCGCTCGTCGTCTCCGGCTGCGTCATGATGCGCGTCTGCCATCTGGACACCTGCCCGGTCGGCATCGCCACCCAGAACCCGGTCCTGCGCGACCGCTTCGACGGCAAGGCCGAGTACGTGGTGAACTTCTTCCGGTTCATCGCCGAGGAGGTCCGCGAACTGCTGGCCGAGCTGGGCTTCCGCTCCATCGAGGAGGCCGTCGGCCACGCCGAGGCGCTCGACGTCACCCGCGCCGTCGACCACTGGAAGGCGCAGGGCCTGGAGCTGGAGCCGCTGTTCCACGTGCCCGAGCTGCCCGAGGGCGCGGTGCGCCACCAGGTCGTCGCCCAGGACCACGGCCTGGAGAAGGCGCTCGACAACGAGCTGATCAAGCTCGCCGCCGACGCCCTAGCCGCTGCCGGCGCCACCGACGCCCAGCCGGTGCGCGCCCGGGTCGCCATCCGCAACATCAACCGCACGGTCGGCACCATGCTCGGCCACGAGGTGACGAAGAAGTTCGGCGGCGCAGGCCTGCCCGACGACACCATCGACATCACCTTCACCGGCTCGGCGGGCCAGTCCTTCGGCGCCTTCGTCCCGCGCGGCATCACGCTGCGCCTGGAGGGCGACGCCAACGACTACGTCGGCAAGGGCCTGTCGGGCGGCCGTGTGATCGTCCGTCCGGACCGCGGCGCCGACCACCTCGCCGAGTACAGCGTCATCGCGGGCAACACCCTCGCGTACGGCGCGACCGGCGGCGAGATGTTCCTGCGCGGCAAGGTCGGCGAGCGCTTCTGCGTGCGCAACTCCGGCGCCCTGGTGGTCTCCGAGGGCGTGGGCGACCACGGCTGCGAGTACATGACCGGCGGTCACGCGGTGGTGCTCGGTGAGACGGGCCGCAACTTCGCGGCCGGTATGTCCGGTGGCATCGCGTACGTGATCGACCTCGACCGCGACAACGTCAACGTCGGCAACGTGGAGGCCGTCGAGGCCCTCGACGAGACCGACAAGCGATGGCTGCACGAGGTGGTGCGCCGCCACCAGGAGGAGACCGGCTCCACGGTCGCCGAGAAGCTCCTGGCCGAGTGGGACACCGCGGCCGACCGCTTCAGCAAGATCATCCCCAGCACTTACAAGGCAGTGCTCGCCGCCAAGGACGCCGCCGAGCGTGACGGTCTGACCGAGTCCGAGATCACCGAGAAGATGATGGAGGCGGCGATCAATGGCTGACCCGAAGGGCTTTCTGAACCACGGCCGCGAGGTCGCCGAGTCCCGTCCCGTCGAGGAGCGCAAGAAGGACTGGAACGAGGTCTACGTCCCCGGCTCCCTGCTGCCGATCATCAGCAAGCAGGCCGGCCGCTGCATGGACTGCGGCATCCCGTTCTGCCACAACGGCTGTCCGCTGGGGAACCTGATCCCCGAGTGGAACGACTACGCCTACCGCGAGGACTGGGGCGCCGCGTCCGAGCGGCTGCACGCCACGAACAACTTCCCGGAGTTCACCGGCCGTCTGTGCCCGGCTCCGTGCGAGTCGGCGTGTGTCCTCGGCATCAACCAGCCCGCGGTCACCATCAAGAACGTCGAGGTCTCGATCATCGACAAGGCGTGGGAGACCGGCGAGGTCGCCCCGCAGAGCCCCGAGCGCCTGTCCGGCAAGACGGTCGCGGTGATCGGCTCGGGCCCGGCGGGCCTGGCGGCGGCCCAGCAGCTGACCCGCGCCGGCCACACCGTGGCGGTGTACGAGCGTGCGGACCGCGTCGGCGGCCTCCTGCGCTACGGCATCCCCGAGTTCAAGATGGAGAAGCGCCACATCAACCGCCGTATCGAGCAGATGCGCGCGGAGGGCACCCGCTTCCGCACCGGCATCGAGATCGGCCGCGACATGAAGGCGACGGACCTGAAGAAGCGGTACGACGCGATCGTCATCGCCGCCGGCGCCACGACCGCCCGGGACCTCCCGGTCCCCGGCCGTGAACTCAAGGGCGTCCACCAGGCGATGGACTATCTGCCGCTGGCCAACAAGGTCCAGGAGGGCGACTACGTCACCACCCCGGTCTCGGCCGAGGGCAAGCACGTCGTCGTCATCGGCGGCGGTGACACGGGCGCCGACTGCGTGGGCACCGCCCACCGCCAGGGCGCGGCCTCGGTGACCCAGCTGGAGATCATGCCCCGCCCCGGCGAGGACCGCGACACCGCCCGCCAGCCGTGGCCGACGTTCCCCACGCTGTTCAAGGTCACGTCCGCGCACGAGGAGGGCGGCGAGCGGGTCTACGCCGTCTCGACCACCCACTTCGAGGGTGACGAGGACGGGAACGTCCAGTGGCTGCACCTGGTCGACGTCGAGTTCGTCGACGGCAGGCTGACCCCGCAGCCGGGCACGGAGCGCAGGATCCCCGCCCAGCTGGTGACGCTGGCGATGGGCTTCACCGGCACCGACCGGGAGAACGGCCTGGTCGACCAGTTCGGACTGGACCTCGACGAGCGCGGCAACATCGCCCGCGACGCGGACTACCGGACCAATGTGCCCGGCGTCTACGTCGCCGGTGACGCCGGTCGCGGCCAGTCGCTCATCGTGTGGGCGATCGCCGAGGGCCGCTCGGCCGCCCGCGGTGTCGACCGCTTCCTCACGGGCGCCAGCGACCTCCCCGCCCCGGTCCGTCCGACGGACCGTGCGCTGATGGTCTGACGGGCCATCGAGAAGACGTCCCGTACAACGGCGTACGGGCTGGTGTCCGGGGGTTTTCCCCCGGCCCCCCGAGACGGCGCCTGACCGCCAGTCCCCGACCGGACGACAGGGCAGGCGCCGTCGCTTGTGCCGTAACCTCGCCGCGTGGCAGCCATCAGTCTCACCAAGGTCGAACAGAGCGCACCCGCACTCGTGAACCTCTTCAAGAGCGCCGCGGTCTCGCTGGCCGCACACGGCCTGGAGGGGATCCGGGCGGCCGTGTACCTGGTCGTCGACTACTCGGGGTCCATGAAGCCGTACTACCGGGACGGCAGCGTGCAGGCGCTGGCCGACCGGGTGCTCGGGCTCTCGGCGCATCTGGACGACGACGGCAGGGTGCCGGTGGTGTTCTTCTCCACGGACGTCGACGCCGTCACCGAGATCGCGCTCGCCGACCACCAGGGGCGGATCGAGCGGATCGTGGCGGGCCTGGGCCACATGGGCAGGACCAGCTACCACCTGGCCATGGACGCCGTCATCGACCACCACCTCGACAGCGGCTCCCGCGAGCCCGCCCTCGTCGTCTTCCAGACCGACGGCGGGCCCATCAACCGGCTCGCCGCCGAGAAGTTCCTGTGCAAGGCGGCGAAGCTCCCCCTGTTCTGGCAGTTCATAGGATTCGGCGATCCGCACAGCAAGCAGTTCGACTTCCTGCGCAAGCTGGACGAGCTGCCCGTGCCGCAGCGGCGCGTGGTCGACAACGCCGGGTTCTTCCACGCCGGCGAGGATCCGCGGCGGATGCCCGACGCCGAGCTGTACGACCGTCTCGTGGGCGAGTTCCCCCGGTGGCTGGCGGCCGCGCGGGAGCGGGGAATCGTGACGGGCGGCTGAGGCGCGTCGCCGGCGGCCGGGATCTTTCCGGCACCTTCGGGTTGAGCTCTCCACCGTGTCGCTGTCACCCTGAGGGGTGATCCGACGGGGAGGGCGGCGACGCATGGACGGCGCGGGATCGGTGAACACGGCCAGAGACAGGGGGAGTTCCCGGGCGCGGGGCGAGAAGGTGGCCGACTGGGCCGACGGACGCCTCGGGCTCTACTCGCTCGCCAAGGCCAACTTGCGCAAGGTCTTCCCCGACCACTGGTCCTTCATGCTGGGAGAGGTCTGCCTCTACAGCTTCCTGGTCCTCATCCTGACCGGTGTCTACCTCACGCTGTTCTTCGAGCCGAGCAGCGCCGAGGTGGTGTACGAGGGGACGTACACACCGCTCAACGGCATGGTGATGACCAGGGCCTTCGAGTCCACCCTGGAGATCAGCTTCGATGTGCGGGGCGGGCTGCTGATCCGGCAGATCCACCACTGGGCGGCGCTGGTCTTCGTCGCCGGAATGCTCGTGCACATGATGCGGGTGTTCTTCACCGGCGCCTACCGCAAGCCCCGCGAGGTCAACTGGGTGTTCGGCTGGACCCTGTTGCTGCTCGGCATCATCACGGGCCTCACCGGCTACTCGCTCCCCGACGACCTGCTCTCCGGCACCGGCCTGCGCTTCGCCCAGGGCGCCATCCTGTCCGTCCCGATCGTCGGCACGTATCTGGCGTTCTTCCTGTTCGGCGGAGAGTTCCCGGGCCACGACATCATCTCGCGGCTCTTCCCGATCCATGTGCTGCTGCTGCCAGGGATCATGCTGGGCCTGGTGGTGGCCCATCTGATCCTGGTCTTCCACCACAAGCACACCCAGTACCCGGGCCCCGGCCGTGACGAGAAGTCCGTGGTCGGCATGCCCTTCATGCCCGTCTACATGGCCAAGGCCGGCGGCTTCTTCTTCCTGGTCTTCGGCGTGCTCGCGATGTTGGGCGGACTGGCGCAGATCAACCCCGTGTGGGCCTTCGGCCCCTACCGTGCCGACCTCGTCACCACCGGCGCCCAGCCCGACTGGTACCTCGGCTTCTCCGAGGGCCTGATCCGGGTGATGCCGGGATGGGAGATCGACCTGGGCGGACACACCCTCGCCCTGGGGGTCTTCATCCCCTTCGCGCTGTTCCCGCTGATCCTGGCCGCCATCGGCGTCTACCCCTTCGTCGAGGCGTGGATCACCGGCGACCGACGCGAGCACCACCTGCTCGAACGGCCACGCAACGCCCCCGTCCGCACCGGACTCGGCGTCGCCTGGCTCACCCTGTACGTGGTGTGCCTGATCGGCGGCGGCAACGACATCGTCGCCACCCATCTGCATCTGTCGATCAACGCCATCACGTGGTTCGTGCGGATCGCGTTCTTCGCCGCGCCGGTGCTGGCGTTCGTCGTCACCAAACGGATCTGCCTGGGCCTGCAACGCCGCGACCGCGACAAGGTGCTCCACGGCCGGGAGACCGGCACCATCAAACGGCTGCCGCACGGCGAGTACGTCGAGGTCCACGAACCGCTCGGCCAGGGCGAGCTGTTCACCCTCACCCAGCACGAGCAGCCCCCGCCCTACGAGATCGGGCCGCGCGTTGACGCCAACGGTGTGCGGCGTCGCGTCACCTTCGCCCAGCGGGTGCGCGCGCGGCTGGCCCGCGCCATGTCCGGACCGGACAGCCGGATCGCGAAGCCGACGCCGGAGGAGTACCGGGAGATCACGCGCGGGCACTGAGGACGACGTCCCGGCACTCGTCGGGGCTGCCCCAGGCGCCGAGCAGGGCGCGCGCCTTGGTCAGCCAGAGGGACAGGTCGCACTCCGCCGTGTAGCCGATCGCGCCGTGCAGCTGGAGCGCCGTACGCGCCGTGGCGTACGCGGCCTCGCACGCCGTGACCTTGGCGGCGGCCACGTCGGCGGGGTCCATGGTCAGCGCGGCGCCGAAGAGCAGCGGGCGCGCGAATTCCAGGGCGATCCGGGCGTCGGCCAGCCGGTGCTTGACCGCCTGGAACGAGCCGATGGCGACACCGAACTGGGTGCGCTGCCGCACATGTGCGACGGTCCGCTCCAGCAGCGCGAGGCCCACGCCGAGCGCCTGGGCGGCGGTGGCGAGCCGGGCCCAGAGAAGTGCCTGGCCGGTGGGCGGGGCGGAGGAGAGCAGCTCGCCGCCGGGGAGGAGCGGGGTGAGCCGGCGGGCCGGGTCGAGGGAGGCGCGGGCCGGAGCGGCGGGGCCGGGGGAGAGGCGCAGACCGTCGGCCGAGAGGCTCAGATGGAGGGTGGCCGCGTCGCCGTCGAGGGCGTACGGGGAGTGCGCCGGCGTCAGTGTCGCCATCGTCGCGCCCGCCGCGAGCTGCGGGAGGAACCGCTTGGCCTGCGCCGGTTCCGTGAGCAGCGCCGCCGCCGCGACCGTCTCCACCAACGGGCCCGGGACGGCGTGCCGGCCCAGCTCGACGAAGGCGACGGCCAGTTCCACCGGGCGGGGTCCGAGCCCCTCGTACTCCTGCGGCACGGCCAGCGCGAAGACGCCCGCCTCGGCGATCCGGGACCACAGCGCGCGCCCGCCGGTGAGGTCGCCGCGGCTCCAGTCCCTGACCACGGCCGGGGTTCCGGCCGAGGTGAGCTGTGCGTCCAGGGAGGCGGCGAAGGCGCGTTGCTCGGGGTCGAGGAGGAAACGCATCAGCGACGTCCCTTCGGCAGGCCCAGCAGGCGCTCGGCCACGATGTCGCGCTGGATCTCGTTGGTGCCGGCGTAGATCGGGCCGGCCAGGGCGAACACGTACGGCTCGGACCAGGGCGTGCCGGACAGCTCGCCCTCGGGGCCGAGGAGGTCGAGGGCCGTCTCGTGCAGCGCGATGTCGTACTCCGACCAGAACACCTTGTTCAGGCTGGACTCCGCGCCGAGCGGCTCGCCGTCGAGGAAGCGGGCGGCGGCGGCGTAGGTGAAGAGCTGGTACGCGCGGGCGCCGATCAGCGCGTCGGCCACACGGGCGCGCGCGGCGGGCGGGCTGCCCTGCGCCTGCCACAGCCGGTGCAGACGGTCGGCGGCTGCCAGGAAGCGGCCCGGGGAACGGAGCGTGAGGCCACGTTCGTTGGCCGCCGTCGACATGGCGACGTACCAGCCCCGGCCGGGTTCGCCGATGACGTCCTCGTCGGGGACGAAGACGTCGTCCAGGAACAGCTCGGCGAAGGCCGGTCTGCCGTCCAGGCGGGCGATCGGACGGACCGTGACGCCGGGTGCGCGCAGGTCGAACATCAGATACGTCAGGCCCTGATGGGGTTTCGGGGTGTCCCGCTCGCTGCGGAACAGGCCGAAGGCGCGGTCCGCGAAGGGCGCGCGGGAGGACCAGGTCTTCTGGCCCGACAGCAGCCAGCCGCCGTCGGTGCGGACCGCCCGCGACGTGAGGGACGCGAGGTCCGAGCCCGCCTCCGGCTCCGACCATGCCTGCGCCCAGACGACGCGGCCCGAGGCCATGGGGGGCAGGACGCGGTCCCGCTGCTCCTCGGTGCCGTGCGCGAAGAGGGTGGGGGCGAGCAGATGGATGCCGTTCTGGCCGACGCGGGCCGGGGCGGCCGCGGCGTAGTACTCCTCCTCGAAGACCAGCCACCGCAGCAGTCCGCTGTCCCGGCCGCCGTACTCCCGCGGCCAGTCGACGACCGACCACCGGTCCGCGGCCAGCGCGGCCTCCCACGCGCGGTGCGCCGCGAAGCCCTCGGCCGTCTCCAGGGACTGCAGCGGTGGGCGCGGCACATGGGTGTCGAGCCAGGCGCGCGCCTCGGCACGGAACGCCTCGTCGTCGGCGGAGTGCGTGAGGTCCACGGTCGTCTCCCTCCCTGCTTCCCTGCCCCGGGCGTTCCCTCTTCCCGGATTCTTCCCTAACAAGTGTTTGGTAGGTTAGCGTGGCCCCATGACAGACGTCGAGGGTCCGGCCTACGAGCCCGGGCACGGTCTGCTCCGCGGCCGCAGCGCCGTCATCACCGCGGCGGCGGGCGCCGGGATCGGCGGCGCGACCGCGCGCCGGTTCCTGGAGGAGGGCGCGCGGGTGCTCATCAGCGACGCCCACACGCGCCGTCTGAAGGAGCACGAGGCCGCCCTCACCGCGGAGTTCGGCGCGGGCTCCGTCAGCGCGCTGCCCTGCGACGTCACCGACGAGGCGCAGGTGCGGGAGCTGTTCGACTCCGCCGTCGCGGAGCACGGGAGGCTCGACGTCGTCGTCAACAACGCCGGCCTCGGCGGCACGTCGGCCCTCGTCGACATGACCGACGAGCAGTGGTCCCGCGTGCTGGACGTGACGCTGAACGGCACCTTCCGGTGCACCCGGGCCGCCCTGCGCTCCATGAGGGCGACGGGCGGCGGTGTGATCGTCAACAACGCCTCCGTCGTCGGCTGGCGGGCCCAGGCCGGACAGGCGCACTACGCCGCCGCCAAGGCCGGGGTGATGGCGCTGACCCGGTGCGCGGCGATCGAGGCCGCGGAATACGGGGTGCGGGTCAACGCCGTCGCGCCGAGCCTCGCCATGCATCCGCACCTGGCGAAGGTGACCACCCCCGAACTGCTCGCGGAACTCACCGGGCGCGAGGCCTTCGGGCGGTACGCGCAGCCCTGGGAGGTGGCCAACGTGATCGTGTTCCTGGCGTCGGGCTACTCCTCGTATCTGACCGGAGAGGTCGTCTCCGTCAGCGGCCAGCACCCCTAGGACCACAATGGGTGCCGTGCCGACCAAGAAAAACCCCCAGGTGACCGCCTCCGCACCGGCGCGCCGCCACGAACTCCTGCGCACCGCCGCCGAGGTCTTCGCCGAGCAGGGGTACAACGCCACCACCGTGCGGACCATCGCCGACCACGCCGGCATGCTCGCGGGCAGCCTCTACTACCACTTCGACTCCAAGGAGTCGATGCTGGAGGAGATCCTGCGCACCTTCCTCGACGAGCTCTGGGGCGGCTACGACGCCGTCCTGGACGCCGGGCTCGGGCCGCGCGAGACGCTGCGGGCGCTGGTCACCGAGTCGTTCCGGGAGATCGACCGGCACCGCGCGGCCGTCGCGATCTACCAGAAGGAGTCCAGGCAACTGGCGGCGCAGGAACGGTTCGCGTTCCTCGCCGAGTCGCAGCGCAAGTTCGAGAAGGCGTGGCTGTCCACGCTGGAGCGCGGGGTCGCCGACCGGGTCTTCCGCGACGACCTCGACGTCCGGCTCACCTACCGGTTCGTGCGGGACACCGTGTGGGTCGCCGCGTCCTGGTACCGCCCGGGCGGACAGCACAGCCCGGAGGAGATCGCCCGGCAGTACCTGTCGATGGTGCTGGACGGGATCGCTCTACGCACATAACTCGCAGATCTTGCTGGGGAGTCGCCATGGCCGAGGCATACATCGTCGAAGCGGTCCGCACGCCCGTCGGGCGACGCGGGGGAGGGCTCAGCACGGTCCATCCCGCCGACCTGGGCGCGCATGTGCTCAAGGAACTGGTCGCGCGGGCCGGTATCGATCCGGCGGCGGTCGAGGACGTGGTCTTCGGGTGCCTGGACGCGGTCGGACCGCAGGCCGGGGACATCGCGCGGACCTGCTGGCTGGCGGCCGGACTGCCCGAGGAGGTGCCGGGCGTGACCGTCGACCGCCAGTGCGGGTCCTCGCAGCAGGCCGTGCACTTCGCCGCGCAGGCCGTGCTGTCCGGGACGCAGGACCTGGTGGTGGCCGGCGGCGTGCAGAACATGTCGCAGATCCCCATCGCCTACGCCACCCGGCAGGCCGCCGCGCCGCTCGGCTTCACGCAGGGGCCGTTCGCGGGCAGCGAGGGCTGGCGGGAGCGCTACGGGAACCGGCCGGTGAACCAGTTCGCCGGGGCCGAGATGATCGCCGCGAAGTGGGGGATCAGCCGGAGCGACCAGGAGGAGTTCGCGCTGCGCTCGCACCGCAGGGCGGTACGGGCGATCGACGAGGGGCGCTTCGCCCGCGAGACCGTGCCGTACGGGGACGTGACCGTCGACGAGGGCCCGCGACGGGACACCTCGCCGGAGAAGATGGCGGCGCTGAAGCCGGTCGTCGACGGCGGCACGGTGACGGCCGCCTGCTCCTCGCAGGTGTCCGACGGGGCGGCGGCGCTGCTGCTGGCCTCGGCACGGGCGGTGCGCGAGCACGGACTGACGCCGCGCGCCCGCGTCCACCACCTCTCGGTGCGCGGCGAGGACCCGATCCGCATGCTCACCGCGCCCATCCCGGCCACCGCCCACGCCCTGAAGAAGACCGGGCTCACCCTCGACGCCATCGACCTCGTCGAGATCAACGAGGCCTTCGCGCCGGTCGTCCTGGCCTGGCTGAAGGAGACCGGCGCCGACCCCGGCAAGGTCAACGTCAACGGCGGCGCGATAGCCCTGGGCCACCCGCTGGGTGCGACCGGCGCCAAGCTGATGACGACGCTGCTGCACGAACTGGAGCGCACGGGCGGACGGTTCGGGCTGCAGACGATGTGCGAGGGCGGCGGGCAGGCCAACGTGACGATCATCGAACGGGTCTGAGCCCTCCCCGGGGAGGGGAGGGCGTCACCGATCGGCTCCGAGCCCTTCCTGGCAGGGGGAGGGCGTCACCGATCGGCTCCGAGCCCCTGCAGCGACTTCAGCACCGCCTCCGCCTCCTCGCCGATCCGCTCGACCAGCTCCGCGCACGACGGCAGGTCGTCGATGACCCCGGCGACCTGCCCGGAGGCCATCACGCCGAGATCCGTCCGGCCGTCCACCATGGACGCCTTCAGCAGCATCGGCGTGTTCGCGGCCAGCAGGACCTGACCCCAGGTCAGGTCCTTGCCGTGCTTCATGGCGAGGCCCTCCTGGGCCATACGGCGCCACGTCAGGCCCGAGATCCGCCGGAACCCGGCCGCCCGGTGGACGGCCCGCACGAGCCGGGTGACCCGGCCGGACCCTTCCAGCGCGTCGACCAGTTCGGTGCGCAGCATGCGGTGGGGCAGGCCGTCGATCGCCGTCGTGACCGTGACGTCCCTGGCCGCCGCCGCCAGATATCTCGCCTTCACCGCGTCCGGCACCGTCGAGTCCGACGTCAGCAGGAACCGCGTCCCCATGGCCACGCCCGCCGCACCGTAGGCCAGCGCCGCGACCAGCCCCCGCCCGTCGAAGAAGCCGCCCGCCGCCACCACCGGGATGTCCACGGCGTCCACCACCTGCGGCAGCAGCACGGTCGTCGCCACCTCCCCGGTGTGCCCGCCGCCCTCGCCGCCCTGCACGATCACCGCGTCCGCGCCCCATGCCGCGACCTTCTCGGCATGCCGCCGCGCGCCGACCGACGGGATGACGACGACCCCCGACTCCTTGAGCGCGGTGATCAGTTCACGCGACGGTGCCAGGGCGAAGGACGCCACCCGCACCCCCTCCTCGATCATGATCTGCACCCGGTCGGCCGCGTCCCGTGCGTCCGCCCGCAGATTGACCCCGAAGGGTGCCGTCGTCCGAGCCCGGACCTCCCGTATCGCCTCGCGCAACCGGTCGGTGGTCATCGTGGCCGACGCCAGGATTCCCAGCGCCCCCGCGTTCGCCGTCGCCGAGACCAGCCGAGGGCCCGCCACCCAGCCCATCCCGGTCTGCACGATCGGATGCCGCACCCCGACCAGCCTGGTGAGCGCCGTCTCCATCAGGGCCGCACCTCCCGCTCCCGGCCGCCCGCGGGATCGAGCACCTCGCGGATCAGACGCAGCTCCGCCGGGGTGGGGGCGCGGGTCCGCGGTACCTCGGCCGGGATCGTCAGCTCGAAGCCGGTGGCTGCCACGATCTCCTCGACGGTCACCCCCGGGTGCAGCGAGGCGACCCGCATGGAGTGGTCCGGCGTCGCGAAGTCGAGGACGCCGAGGTCCGAGACGACCCGGCCCAGTCGGTGGAAGCGGGCCGTTCCCGGATGGCGGGCCGCACGGTCGTGACCCACCCCGCACACCATGTCGACCCGCTCCACGAAGACCCGGCGGGAGTGCCGCGGGATCCAGTAACTCGTCGGGTTGTTCAGCGTGTTGACCGGGGCCCCGCGCACGCCGAGCAGCTGCCGGGTCGGCTTGGCCCAGTCGCCGATGCAGGAGATGTTCTGGTTGCCGAAGCGGTCGATCTGGCTCGCGCCCATCATCACGTGCCGCCGGCCGCCGGTGACGTGGGTGAGATGACGGCGGTACGGCAGCCAGCCCTCGGCGTTGCCGTCGGCGTCCACCAGCGTCGCCTCGCCGTCGGTGAGGAGCAGGTCGGGGGCGAAGGTGTGCCGGGCGAGCCGGGCGCCGAGCGAGGGGATCAGGCCCATGGGGCTCGCGAGGACCTCACCGGCACCTCGCCATGCCTCGGCGCAGGCGATCACGCAGTACTCGGCGCGGGTCGGCGCGGAAGCGTCTTCGGGAGTGGGCGTGGGCGTGGGGGTGGGAGTGAGGGCGGGCGTGGGGGCGGGCGTGGGGACAGAGGTGGGAACGGGGTCGGGAACGGGGTCGGATGCTGTCGGGGTCATGGCCGCTCCTCGAAATCCGGACGCCGGACGTTCTCCTCGTGCCAGTCGCGGACCGCGGACCGGTACGCGTGCTCGTCGCCGGTGAGGAAGCGCGCGGCGAACTCCGGCCAGGGTGTGGTCGCGTAGTGCCTCTGGAATGCCTCGTCGCGCGGGTGGTCCGGCGCGCACGACGTGAAGTGGGCGCCGTTCGGGGCCTCCACCACGCCGGTCACCGTGTGCCGTGGGACGAGCAGCGTCTGGGGTGCCGCGTCCTTCGTCAGCTCGGCCGTCTCCACGATCCGCTCGCACGAGAGGAACGCCGTGTCGGCCGCCGCGCAGAACAGGTCGTCGAAGTACGGATCGGGGCCGAGATACTGTCCGTTGCCCCGCCGGTCGGCGCGGTTCACATGGACCAGGGCCGCGTCCAGGCGCAGGGCGGGCATGGCGACGAACGTCTCCCCGTCGTCGTAGGGCGAGGTGACCGTGCGCAGACCGGGGTTGACCCGCATGACGTCGGAGCCGATACCGGCCCGTACCGGCAGGAAGGGCAGCCGGTTCGCCGCCGCCCGCAGTCCCCACAGGAACATCGCCTCGTCGATCTCCATGAGCTCGAACGCCCCGCGCTCGCGTGCCGCGCGGTAGTGCGGTTCGAGCGGGATGGAGTCGAGGGTGGTGAAGGCGGCGACCAGTTTGCGGATCCGGCCGGCGGCGGCGAGCATGCCGACGTCCGGGCCGCCGTACGAGACCACGGTGAGATCGGTGACGCCGGTGCGCAGCAGAGCCCTGACCAGGGCCATCGGTTTCCGCCGCGAGCCCCAGCCGCCGATACCGAGGGTCATGCCGCTCTCCAGACGGCCCACGGCCTCGTCCGCGCTCATCGTCTTGTCGGCAGGCGCAGCCCCGGTCTCCGCCGTGCCGCTTCCGGTCTCCGCCGTGTTGTTTCCCGTCTCCGTCGCGCTGCTTCCGGTCCTCTTCGTGTCGCTTCCGGTGTCAGTCGTACGGCTTCCGGTCTTCGTCGTCACGCGTGTTTCTCCCTCCCTGCCGCTCCGAAGGTGCTCCGCACCTCGTCCGCGACCCCGCTGAGTTCGGCCTCGAAGGTGAAGCCCTGCTCGAACCGGTAGGCGCGGCGTACGTCCACGGGGTCGATACCGTTGATCGCCGCCTTGGCCAGGCGCAGCAGCCGGCCGTCCTTAGCGGCGATCTCGCGGGCCAGTTCCAGGGCCGCGCCGCCCAGTTCCTCGCCCGGTACCACCCGCCACACCGAGCCGTGCGCGTGCAGCTCGGCCGCGGTGGCCGTGCGGGAGGTGTAGTACAGCGCGCGCATGAGGTGCCGCGGGACCAGGCGGGACAGGTGCGTGGCCGCGCCGAGGGCGCCCCGGTCCAGCTCCGGCAGGCCGAAGGTGGCGTCCTCGCTCGCCACGATCGCGTCCGCGTTGCCGACGAGCCCGATGCCGCCGCCGAGGCAGAAGCCCCGCACGGCCGCCACGACCGGGACCTCGCACTCGTACACCGCCGCGAAGGCCTCCGCGCAGCCGGAGTTGGCGCCGAGCAGGGCGGCGGGTCCCCGCGCCTGTATCTCCTTGATGTCCACACCCGCGTTGAAGCCGCGTCCCTCGGCGGTCAGCACGACACAGCGGACACCGGGGTCCCGCCCGGCCGTGCGTACCGCGTCCGCCAGGGCGTGCCAGCCCCGCACCGGCAGCGCGTTCACCGGGGGGAAGTCGACCGTGACGACGCAGATCCCCTTTTCCGGGGTCGAGGTGGAGACACCCATGGCCGCATCAGCTACCTTTCCACCAAACATTTGTTAGGTGTTCGACGCTTCGAAGCTAGCAGCCGCCGGATCAGCGTGGGAGCCCCTGTGGACAACGCAGCCCCTGTGGACAACTCGCCGGTTCCACGGCGCTCTTCAGCGGCCGCGCGCCTCGACGGCCGGACCGTCGTCGTCACCGGCGGCACGCGAGGCGTCGGCGCCGGGATCGCACGGGCCTTCGCCGAGGCCGGCGCCGAGGTCGTGACCTGCGCCCGACGGCCGCCCGAAGTCCCCTTCGAGGGCGCCCGGTTCGTCCCTCTCGATCTGCGGGAGCCCGCCGCCGTCCGGGACTTCTTCGCCGCTCTGCCCCGTCTCGACGTCCTCGTCAACAACGCCGGCGGCACGCCGTACCGGCTGCTGGCCGATGTCGACGCCGAGCGGCACGCCCGGGTCGTCGAGCTGAACCTCGTGGCCCCGCTCACCGCGTCCCTCGCCGCTTACGAGGGCCTGCGGCGGACACGGGGGTGCGTGGTGATGATCGGCAGTGTCAGCGGCGGCCGTCCGTCACCCGGGTCGGCGGCGTACGGCGCCGCGAAGGCCGGTCTGGAGAGCCTCGCCCGCTCGATGGCGGTCGAGTGGGCGCCCGACGTACGCGTGAACACGCTCGTCGTCGGCATGGTCCACACCGAGTCGTCGTATCTTCACTACGGCGGTGAGGAGGGTGTCGCCGCCGTCTCCCGCACGGTTCCTCTCGGACGGCTCGCCGCCCCCGCCGACGTCGGGGCGGCCGCCGTGTTCCTCGCGTCCGACGGCGCCTCGTACATCAGCGGCGCCAGTCTGCAGGTGCACGGCGGCGGCGAACGCCCCGCCTTCCTGAGCGCCGCCACCGCCGACGCGTACGCCGTCACCGCCGACGCGTACGCCGTCACCGCCGACGCGTATGGCGTCACCGCCCCCGAGGAGCGCTGATATGAACCGTGTCCGTGAGGGACGTGTCGTCGTCGTCACCGGGGCCGGCCGGGGGCTCGGACGGGCGCACGCGCTCGCCTTCGCCGCCGAGGGAGCCCGGGTCGTCGTCAACGACCTGGGGGTGGGTCCGGCCGGGGAGCCCGGCGTCGACGGCCCGGCCGTCCAGGTGGCCGAGGAGATCCGTGAGGCGGGCGGCGAGGCCGTCGCGCACACCGGTGACATCGCCACCACCGAGGGCGCCGCCTCGCTGATCGGCACGGCGCTGGAGGCTTACGGCCGACTCGACACGCTGGTCAGCAACGCGGGCTTCCTGCGCGACCGGATGCTGGTCAACCTCGACGAGGACGACTGGGACGCCGTACTGCGCGTCCACCTCAAGGGGCACTTCCTGCCGCTGAAGCACGCCGCCGCGCACTGGCGGGCCGAGGCCAGGGCGGGGCGCGCACCAGAGGCCCGGATCGTCCACACCAGCAGCGGGGCCGGGCTGCTGGGCTCGGTCGGGCAGGGCAACTACAGCGCCGCAAAGGCCGGGATCGTCGGGCTGACCCTGGTCGCGGCGGCCGAGTTGGGCCGCTACGGCGTCCAGGTCAACGCCATCGCCCCGGCGGCGCGTACCCGTATGACGGAGCGGACGTTCGCCGAGGCCATGGCGGCACCGCGCACCGGCTTCGACGCCATGGCCCCGGAGAACGTCTCCCCGCTCGTCGTCTGGCTAGGGTCCGCGGCGAGCGCGGGCGTCACCGGCCGGGTGTTCGAGGCGGAGGGCGGCCGCATCACCGTGATGGAGGGCTGGCACGCGGGACCCACCGCGGACAAGGGCGCACGCTGGGACGTGGCCGAACTCGACGAGGTGGTACGGAAACTGCTGGCCGGGTCCCGGATGCCCGGTCCGGTGTACGGCACCCAGACGTGACGCCGCCGGCGACTGCGGGCCCAGGCAGTTGCCTTAGCCCCCGGGGCGTGACGTGGGCCCCAAGGGCAGTTGCCGTAGCCCCCGAGACGTGACGCGGCCACCGAGGCGTGACGTAGCCACCGGCGCGTGACGCGGCCCACGGGGCGCGCACGCGGCCTACGTGTCGCACTCCAGCACCGTCCGGCACAGCGCGCACCGTGCCCGCACCCGCCCTCGCACCGGCACCCTGATCCGCTGGTGACAGGTGGGGCACGGGAACGACACCCGCAGCGGGCCGCCGGCGCAGGGGGAGAAGGCGTACGGCGCGCCCGTCGCGTCGGCCCCGGCACGGTGGTCCTGGGCGGCGTGGCTCTGAGCGGCGTGATTCTGAGCGGCGTGATTCTGGGCGGCGTGGTTCTGGGCGTGGCGGCGGTCGCGGGCGTAGCGGCGGCGTCCCGCCCAGCCCGCCGCGGTGAGCGGCGGCTGCCGCTCGTCGTGCCGGGCCAGCGTCATACCTTCGGCGTACGCCGTGTACGCCTGCGGGCTGGTGAACCACGTCGAGGGGTCCTCACCGAAGACCAGGGCGCGCTTGGCGAGGACGTACCCGAACTCCTCGGGGGTCAGATAGCCCAGCTTCTGGCTGGACGCCGCGTTCTCCCGGTAGGCGTCCAGGAGCAGCCAGCCGGCACCCAGATACGTCGTCGCGGTATCCGTGAGGATCTCGTTGTCGCGCGTGCCGGGGAACGACAGGTCCAGGCGGTGCAGATAGACATGCATGATCTCGTGCGCGAGCGCCGCGCCGATGTCCCGGCGGTGGGTGCGGAACCGGTCGTTCAGCTCCACGAAGTACTCGGGACCTGCGGTGAGTTCGACGTTCGCCGCGTGCTGCATCTCGCGGAAGTTGACGATCAGGCGGGCGTCCGGCAGCCGGTAGTGCCGCACCAGTTCGCGCGCCACGCGCTGGGCGCCCAGATACAGGTCGTCGGTGTCGCAGAACGCCACGTCGGCAGGGGGGACGCTGGCCGCGAACGTCTGGATCGTGTCGTACGACAACCGTCTGTAGAGCGCCGTGACGGCGGCCCGCACCGTCTCCAGGTGTGGGTAGCCGTGTTCGACCGGTCCGTCGTTCGCCACGCCCGTACCCCCTAGACGCCGTGAACCCCCATCCACTCTACGAGGGAGAGAGCGGAATTTCCCTCGGTGGGTTGCGCGGTGGGGGCGTGAGATCAGTCCTTGTCATGGCCGCCGCTCGATCTTCATACTGGCGAGCCGCCCAATCTGCCACGAAGGGAAGTACGTTGACCCAAAACGCGACGACGAGAAACGGTCTGACCCTGGCCAAGAGAGCCGCGGCGGCCGGTGCTGTCGCTCTCGCGGTCGCCAGCCTCCAGCCCGTCAGCGCGCACGCCGCCGACACGCGTGTCATCGGGGGCAAGCCCGCTGTACAGAACGAGTTCCCGTTCATGGTCCACCTCTCGATGGGCTGTGGCGGCGCGCTCTACAAGAAGGACGTCGTCCTGACCGCCGCCCACTGCATGAACGGTTCCGGCAACAACACCGGCATCACGGTCACCGCGGGCGTCGCCGACCTCAACTCCTCCGCCGCGATCAAGGTCAAGTCGACCAAGGTCAAGGTGGCGCCGGGCTACAACGGCGTGGGCAAGGACTGGGCGCTGATCAAGCTCGCCCGACCGATCGACAAGCCCACGCTGAAGATCGCCACGACCAACCGCTACGACCGTGGCACCTTCACCATCGCGGGCTGGGGCGACACCCGTGAGGGCGCGGGTACCGGCACCACCAAGCTCCAGAAGGCCTCGGTGCCCTTCATCACCGACCGTTCCTGCAAGTGGCACTACGGCAACCGGCTCATGGCCGCGGAGGAGCTGTGCGCCGGCTACCAGCGGGGCGGCGTCGACACCTGCCAGGGTGACTCCGGCGGCCCCATGTTCCGCAAGGACGACGCCGGCAAGTGGATCCAGGTCGGCATCGTCAGCTGGGGCGACGGCTGCGCCCGCACCGGCGTTCCCGGTGTCTACACCGAGGTCAGCCACTTCGCGAAGGACATAGCCCGGGCAGCGAACGCGCTGTAGCGCCGTAGGCCGGCGGTTCGCCGGGGCGGAGACCCGTGGCGGAGCGCCCGCGGCCCCGGCCGTCCGGTCGCCGGTGGGTCCGCCGGGCCTGGAGCGGTCGTTCGGCGGGTCCTTCGGGCTCGGGCTGTTCGTTCGGCGGGTCCGCCGGGCCTGGAGCGATCGGTCGGCGGGCCCTTCGGACTTGGGCTGTTCGTTCGGTGGGTCCGCCGGGCTCGGGCTGTTCGCCCGGTGGGTTCGCCCGGCCCGGTCGTTCGGCGAGTCCGTCCGGCCCGGGTCGGTCGTTCGGCGAATCCGTCCGGCCCGGCCCGGTCGTTCGGCGAATCCGTCCGGCCCGGGTCGGTCGTTCGGCGGTTCCGCCGGGCTTCGGGCCGGTGGTCGGTGGGTCCGTGCGCCCGGCGTGACCCGGGGCGTGACCGGACCGCCGGCCGCCGTGTCGCTCCAGGTCGGCGGCGAGGACGTCGACCTGGAGGGACGCGGCCGGCCGACGCCAGGACTTCACCCGGGGCCGAGCAGATGCCGGCCGCGTAGGGTGGGCACCCATGAGCACGCGCGACACCACCCCTGACGACGTCGAACCGGCCGTCCGCGAGGAACTCTCGCGCCTGCGCGACAGCATCGACAACATCGACGCCGCCGTCGTCCACATGCTGGCCGAGCGCTTCAAGTGCACCCAGCAGGTCGGCCGGCTCAAGGCCCTGCACCGGCTGCCGCCCGCCGACCCGGCCCGCGAGGCACGCCAGATCGACCGGCTGCGCGCCCTCGCCGAGAGCGCCAAACTGGACCCCGGATTCGCCGAGAAGTTCCTCAACTTCATCATCGGCGAGGTGATCAGGCACCACGAGCGCATCGCCGAGGACACCGTGAACGCCGCCCCGGCAACGGATTGACCCCGGCGTACACCCTCCGGCACGGACCGGTCGGACCTGCGCCTCCCCTCAGGGCCGTGCGCTGATCGTCAACGGATGGGCACTGTCCGTCACAGCCCCACGGGCCCCCGTCCGTCGGATCCTCGCGGACCCCGGTGCAGGCCGAGGGAGCGGACGGCCACCAGGGACCGGCGCGCACCCGCCGCGCGTCGGCGCGCGGGACCGCGCACGACACCGGGATACCGCCCGCCCCTGTCCCGCGGTCACCGGCATCAGGCAGCATGTGATCCATGTCCGTACTCACGCGCGACGAAGCGCGAGCCCGTGCCCAGCTCATCGACGTCCGTCACTACCAGGTCGACCTCGACCTGACCACGGGTGACGAGACCTTCGACTCCCTGACGGTGATCGGGTTCACCGCGCGCACGGACGCGGACACCTTCGTCGAGCTGAAGCCGGCCGAACTACGCGCGGTGACCCTGGACGGGCAGCCCCTGGACCCGGAGAGCCTCGACGGCAACCGCCTGCCGCTGAAGAACCTCACCGCCGGCGAGCACGAACTGCGCGTCGACGCCGCCATGCGCTACTCGCGCACCGGCGAGGGCATGCACCGCTTCACCGACCCCAGCGACGACGAGACCTACGTCTACACCCAGCTGTTCCTCGACGACGTGCAGCGCGTCTTCGCCGCCTTCGACCAGCCCGACCTGAAGGCCGTCTTCGAGGTGTCGGTGAAGGCGCCGGAGGGCTGGACCGTCCTGTCCAACGGCGTCACCACGCACACCGGCGGGGTGTGGAAGGCCGCGCCGACCCCGCTGATCTCCACCTACCTCGTCGCCGTCGCGGCCGGCCCCTGGCACTCGGTGCGGACCGAACACCGCGGCCTGCCCTTCGGCATCCACTGCCGTCGCTCCCTCGCCCCCCACCTGGACGCGGACGCCGACGAGATCCTGGAGATCACCCGGCAGTGCTACGACCGGTACCACGAGAAGTTCGAGGAGCCGTACCCCTTCGACTCCTACGACCAGGCGTTCGTACCCGAGTTCAACGCGGGCGCCATGGAGAACCCCGGCCTGGTCACGTTCCGCGACCACTTCGTCTACCGCTCCGCCGTCACCGACACCGAACGGCAGACCCGCGCGATGGTCATCGCCCACGAGATGGCCCACATGTGGTTCGGCGACCTCGTCACCCTCAAGTGGTGGGACGACATCTGGCTGAACGAGTCCTTCGCCGAGTACATGGGCTACCAGACCCTCACCGAGGCCACCCGCTTCACCGACACCTGGACGGACTTCGGGGTCGTCCGCAAGAGCTGGGGCTACGACGCCGACCAGCGTCCCTCCACCCACCCCGTCGCCCCCGAGGCCGTCGACGACACCGCCGCCGCCCTGCTCAACTTCGACGGCATCTCCTACGCAAAGGGCGCCTCCGCCCTGCGCCAGCTCGTCGCCTGGCTCGGCGAGAAGGACTTCCTCGCCGGCATCAACACCCACTTCGCCCGGCACCGGTTCGGCAACGCCACCCTCGCCGACTTCATCGACTCCCTCGCCTCCGCCACCGAACGCGACGTGCACTCCTGGGCCGACGCCTGGCTGCGCACCACCGGCGTCGACACCCTCGCCCCGCGCGTCACCACCGGCGACAACGGCGTCTGCGCCCTCACCGTCGACCGCACCGGCACCCGCCCCCACCGCATCGCCGTCGGCCTCTACGACCAGGACCTCGGCGACGAGGGCCGCCTCGTCCTGCGCGAACGCCTCGACCTCGACGTCCCGCAGGCGGAAGCCCGCCCCATCGGCAAGCGCCCCACGCTGCTCCTCCTCAACGACGGCGACCTCACCTACGCCAAGGTCCGCTTCGACCCGCGGTCCTTCCGGACGGTGCGCGACGAACTGTGCGGCCTTCCCGACCCCCTCACCCGCGCGGTGGTGTGGAACGCCCTCAGGGACGCCGTCCGCGACGCCGAACTCCCGGCCGGCACCTACCTGGAAGCGGCCCGCGCCCACCTCCCCCACGAGACCGACCTCGCTCTCGTCCAGGGTGTCCTCGGCTTCGCCACCGGCCAGATCACCGGCCGCTACCTCAACCCCGAGGACCGGCCCGCCGCCCAGAGCACGCTGTCCGCCCTCTGCCGCGATCTGCTGCGCCGCACCGAGGACGGCGACAACCCCGGCCTGCGCCTGCTCGCCGTGCGCCACTTCGTGGACGTCGCCGCGCACCCCGACACGATCGCCGCCTGGCTCGCCGACGGCATCGTCCCCGGCGGACCCGAGCTCGACCCCGAGCTGCGCTGGCGCATCCTCGGCCGGCTCGCCGTACTCGGCGCGACGGACGAGGCCGCCATCGCCGCCGAGCTCGACCGCGACCCGAGCGCCACCGGCCAGGAGGGCGCCGCCCGCTGCCGCGCCGCGCTGCCCGACCCGGCGGCCAAGCGGACGGCGTGGGAGGCGATGTTCGCCCGCGACGAGCTGTCCAACTACCTGTTCAAGGCCACCGCCCAGGGCTTCTGGCAGCCCGAACAGGCCGACCTGGTGCGGGAGTACGTGCCGCGCTACTACGAGGACGCCGTCGCCCTCGCGGCCCGCCGGGGCCCCGCCATCGCCGAGGCCGCCGGCTTCTGGGCCTTCCCGGCCCACGCGGTCGACACCGAGACCCTGCGCCTGGGCGAGGAGTGCCTGCGCGACGCGGACCCGGTGCCCGCGCTGCGCCGACGGCTCGCCGACCAACTCGACGACCTGTCCCGGGCGTTGCGGGTGAGGGGGGCGGTCTAGGCCCCGCCGGGGGGCGAGCTCGGCGGCGAACCCGGGGGCGAGCTCGGGGCGAACCCGGGGGCGAGCTCGGGGGCGGTCCCTCGTCGCGGGGGAACACGCACACGCCCGGTGCGTACCCTCTTTCGGGTCGTTCTGGCAGGACGTTTCGGGCGCGTCGCCCGCCGCGCGTACAAGCTGGGTACATGCCCACGCCGCCCCTCGCCTCAGGCCCCGACGGCCCGGGCGCCCTGCGGCCGCTGCTCGACACCGTGCTCGGGGCGCTGGCCGCCGGCGGCCGGGCACGCGGCGGCCCGCTTCCCGCGGGCGGCCCGGAGGCGGTCGCCGCGCGGATGCGCGCCACGCTGGGCGACGTACTCCCGGACAAGGGCGACCCCGACGCCCTGCGCGCCCTCGTGCAGGCGCTCGCCGAGGGCGCCGCCGACCCGGCCGACCCCCTGTGCGCGGGCCATCTGCACGGCCCGCCGCTCGCCCTCGCCGCCGCGGCCGACCTCGCCGCCGGTGTCCTCAACCCCTCCCTGGACTCCTGGGACCAGGCCCCGGCCGCCTCCGCCCTGGAGGCCCTGGTCACCCGCGCGCTCGCCGCGGAGACCGGCGCCGCCGACTGCCTCGTGACCACCGGCGGCACCGAGTCCAACCAACTCGCCCTGCTGCTCGCCCGCGAGGCACACGGCGGCACCGTCCAGCTCGTCACCGCGGCTTCCGCCCACCACTCGCTCACCCGCGCCGCCTGGCTGCTCGGCCTGCCCGCCCCCGTCCTCGTCCCGGCCCCGGCCGGAACCCTCGACCCGGCCGCCCTCGACGAGACCCTCGCCGGTCTGCCCGGCCCGGTGCTCGTCGCCGCCACCGCGGGCACCACCGACGCCGGGCTCATCGACCCGCTGCCCCGGATCGCCGCCCTGTGCCGCTCACACGGGGCCCGGCTGCACATCGACGCCGCCTACGGGGGCGGGCTGCTGTTCAGCCGGCGGCACCGCCACCGGCTCGGCGGGCTCGACGCCGCCGACACCGTCACCCTCGACCTGCACAAACTCGGCTGGCAGCCGATCGCCGCCGGCCTGCTCACCGTCCGCGACGCCCGCGACCTCGCCGCCCTGCACCAGCGCGCCGACTACCTGAACGCCGGCGACGACACCGAGGCCGGCCTCCCCGACCTGCTCGGCCGCTCCCTGCGCACCACCCGCCGACCCGACGTCCTCAAGATCGCCGTCACGCTGAGGAGTCTCGGACGGAGCGGCCTCGGGGCGCTCGTGGACCAGGTGTGCGAGCTCGCCGACGAGCTGGCACGGATGATCGCCGCGCACCCGGACCTGGAGCTGTACGACCGGCCCACGATCAGCACCGTCCTGTTCCGGCCCGCGGACGCCGGCGACGACGCCGTGGCGGGCGTCCGCCGAGACCTCCTCGCCGGCGGACACGCGGTCCTCGGCCGCGCCCGGCTGGACGGCCGGCTCTGGCTCAAGGCCACCCTCCTGAACCCCCGCACCCGGCCGGCCGACCTGGCCGCCCTCCTGACCCTGGTGGAAGGACACACCCCCCGATGACCCGCCCGACGAACCCGCCGACCACGGCACACGTGAGCCCGTACGCCGCCGCCCACCCGGCACCGCACGACGCCCAGGCCCCCCGCGACGTGGTCGGCATCGGCATCGGCCCGTTCAACCTCTCCCTCGCCGCGCTCGCCCACCCACTCGCCGAACTCGACGCCGTCTTCTACGAACAGCGCCCGGCCTTCGACTGGCACCCCGGCCTGCTCGTCGACGGCGCCACCGTCCAGGTCCCCTTCCTCGCGGACCTCGTCACCCTTGCCGACCCCGCCAGCCCCTGGTCCTTCCTCAGCTACCTCAGGGCCTGCGAGCGGCTGTTCCCCTTCTACTTCGCCGAGCGCTTCCACATCCGGCGCGGCGAGTACGACGCCTACTGCCGCTGGGTCAGCGAAAGCCTCCCCGGGCTGCACTTCCGCCACCAGGTCGACGCGGTCCGCTGGAACGCCGAGCGCGATGTCTTCGAGGTCGACTTCACCCGGCTCGACGCCGACGGAGAAGCCGAGTCCCTCGGCCGCACCCACACCAGGAACATCGTCCTCGGCATCGGCACCGAGCCCCATGTCCCCGACCCGCTCACGCCCCTCGTCGAGGCACCCGGCGTGCCCGTGATCCACGCCGCCGACTACCTCGACCACCGCGCCGCCCTGCTCGCCGCCGAGCACATCACCGTCGTCGGGTCGGGACAGTCCGGCGCCGAGGTCTTCCTCGACCTGCTGCGGCACCGCCCCGCCGGCCGTGAGCGACTGCACTGGATCGGCCGCAGTGAGGCGTTCGCGCCCATGGAGTACTCCAAACTCGGCCTGGAGCACTTCACCCCCGACTACACGCGCTACTTCCACGCCCTGTCCGAACCGGTCCGCGAGCAGCTGGTCGCCTCGCAGTGGCAGCTCCACAGGGGCATCGACTCGGGCACCATCGCCGCCATCCACGACGAGCTCTACCGGCGCAACCTGGACAGCGGCTGGCCCGACGCCGTACTCACCCCCGGTGTCCGCGTCCGTACCGCCGGCCGGATCGCCACCACCCAGGTCGAACTGCACCTGGAACACATCCAGCAGGGCACCCGCTCCCGGCTCACCACCCACGCCGTCGTCCTGGCCACGGGATACCGCGAACGCTCCCTCGACCGGATCCTCGCCGGCCTCGACCCCTATCTGCGCCGCGACAGCCACGAGCGCCCGCGCATCGACGAGGAGTTCCGCCTGCTCCTCGACCCGTCCGTCACCGGAACGGCCTTCGTCCAGAACGCCTCGCTGCACACCCACGGCGTCGGCAGCCCCGACCTGGGGCTCGCCGCCTGGCGCAGCGCCACCATCCTCAACGCCCTGACCGGCAAGGAGCCGTACCCGCTGCCGCACCGCACCGCGTTCACCACCTTCGGCCTGGACCAGCAGCGCTCCCAGGTCCCGCCCGCCCGGCACCCGGGCACACTCACCCCGCTGCGGGACGGGACCTGACGCACGCCCTCGGCGGTCACCCGTTCCGCGATCCGGGTGCGTCGTCGTAGCCGGGCGGTCGCCCGCCCCGGTCAGCCTGTCCACGTCGACCGGAACGCCGACGGCCGCCCGCACGAAGTCGACCTACGCGCCCAGTCCCTGACCCGGACCCGACCGTCGCGGACGGTCCCGGACGTCGACATCCGGCGACCGGCCGGGGTCGCGCCGGCGCGGTCGGTGACAGAGTGGGACGTATGACCTCACCGACCGAGGAACCCCAGCAACCCGCCGTCCCCTACGGGACCCCCGACGCTCCTCGCATCGCCGTCCGCGGTGAGGCGCGCCTGGAAGTCGACCCCGAGATCGCCCGCATCGGCGTCACGGTGAGCGCCCGTGGACGCGACCGGCGTTCCGCGCTCGACGACCTCACCCGCCGCAACGCCGGCGCCCTCGACCTGGTCAAGTCCTACGGAGACGCCGTCGAACGAGTGGAGACCGGCGCCTTCTCCATCACCCCCGAGCTCACCAAGCACGGCCGCGGGGAACGCATCCGCACGTATCACGGCGCCGTCCACATCACCGCAGAACTCACCGACTTCACCGCCCTCGGCGAGCTCACCTCCCGCCTCGCCGACCTCGACCTCACCCGCGTCGACGGTCCCTGGTGGGCGCTGCGCCCCGACTCTCCCGCCCACCGCGAGGCCCGCCGACAGGCCGTCCGTGAGGCGGTGCAGCGCGCCCGTGAATACGCGGACGCGCTGGGTACGACCCTTTCGGCCCTGGTCGAACTCGCCGACATCGGCGCCGAGAGCCCTCAGCCCTATCCGGCGGCACCCCATGGACGTATGCGTTCGGCGGCCTATGCCGCGGCCGCCGAGGACTCGAGTGCGGCACCTCTCGACCTCGAACCCCAGCGCCAGCACGTACACGCCCAGGTCAACGCCCGCTTCACCATGGTGCCGCCACGGCTGTGAGGTAATTCGGAAATCGACCCGGATGAATATCCGACCGATGCATGGTCATTCCCCGGTTGTGAAAGGGGTGCGGACTGCGAAATGCTCATCGGAGCGGCCCCGTGCACAATTCAACACTTGTCAACACCCCTTAAACGCAAAGGTTGTTGAGTGGTCATGCCCGGCCAATTTTCTACCCGCCGGTAAGGCATAGGCTCGCCTCATGCGCCGAGCGAAGATCGTCTGCACTCTGGGCCCCGCCACCGACACGTACGACCAGATCAAGGCACTGGTCGACGCCGGAATGGACGTCGCCCGCTTCAACCTCAGCCACGGCGGACACGCCGAGCACGAGGAGCGCTACCAGCGCGTACGCAAGGCCTCCGACGAGACGGGGCGCAGCGTCGGCCTGCTCGCCGACCTTCAAGGCCCGAAGATCCGGCTCGGCCGCTTCACCGAGGGACCTGTACTCCTTGAACGCGGCGACACCTTCACCATCACCGTCGAGGACGGCGCGCAGGGCGACGGGCACTCGTGCGGAACGACGTACAAGGGCCTGGCGGGCGACGTCACCCCCGGCGAGCGCATCCTCGTCGACGACGGCAAGGTGTGCCTGGAGGTCACCGAGGTCGACGGGCCCCGGGTGCGCACCCGGGTCGTCGAGGGCGGCATGATCTCCGACAGCAAGGGACTGAACCTCCCCGGCGTCGCGGTCTCCGTCCCCGCGCTCTCCGAGAAGGACGAGGCCGACCTGCGCTGGGCCCTGCGCACCGGCTTCGACGTCATCGCCCTCTCGTTCGTCCGCAGCGGCCGGGACATCGAGGACGTCCACCGCATCATGGACGAGGAGGGCCGCCGACTGCCGGTGATCGCCAAGGTGGAGAAGCCCCAGGCCGTCGACGCCATCGACGACATCGTGGCGGCCTTCGACGGCATCATGGTAGCCCGCGGCGACCTCGGAGTGGAGATGCCGCTCGAACAGGTCCCGATCGTCCAGAAGCGCGCGATCAAGCTCGCCAAGCGCAACGCCAAACCGGTGATCGTGGCCACCCAGATGCTGGACTCGATGATCGAGAACTCCCGGCCCACCCGCGCCGAGGCCAGCGACGTCGCCAACGCCGTCATCGACGGCACGGACGCCGTCATGCTCTCCGGGGAGACCAGCGTCGGGAAGTACGCCGTCGAGACGGTCCGGACGATGGCGAAGATCGTCGAGGCGGCGGAGGAGGACATCCTCGCCAAGGGGCTCTCCCCCCTGACCGAGCTGAACAAGCCCCGCACACAGGGCGGCGCGGTCGCCCGCGCGGCGGCCGAGATGGGCGACTTCCTCGGCGCGCGGTTCCTGGTCGCGTTCACCCAGTCCGGCGACACCGCCCGCCGCCTCTCCCGCTACCGCTCCCCGATCCCCCTCCTCGCCTTCACGCCCGAGCCCGCGACCCGCTCGCAGCTGAGCCTGACGTGGGGCGTGGAGACCTTCCTCGGCCCGCACGCGGAGTCGACGGACGCGATGATCGCCCAGGTGGACGAACTGCTGACCAGGTACGCCCGCTGCGAGCCCGGAGACACGGTCGTCATCACGGCCGGCTCGCCCCCCGGAATGCCGGGCACCACGAACATGGTCCGGGTGCACCACATCGGTGAGAGGTCGTAGCAGCGGTACGGCCGTCAGAACTTGGGGCCCACGTGGGCGTCGAGCAGGGCGACGGAGGCGCTGCGCGCGACGGAGATGTTGAAGGGGATTCCGTCGCGCGTGCACTGCGTCCACTCGACGCCCAGGCCGTCGAGCGTGTCGGTGTAGAGCCGACGGATGTCGCCGGAGACGTTGGTGAAGAAGTACCGGGGGTATTCGTAGCGCCTGCGCTCGCCGCCGACCGTCCGGGTCGTCCAGTTGGTGACCCGGCAGCCGTCCGAGTGGATGAGGCCCCGCACGAACTCCCAGGGGTGGGTGTCGACGATCTCCTGCTGCCAGGGTTCCAGGGCGATGGGGCGTCGATGCTTCTTGCCGGGGCCGTGCTGGGGAAAGAGGCAGGGCCAGTGGCGGCTGTAGCCGACGACCGAGGTGTAGCCCACCGCTTGGACCCGGTAGGACCTTCCTGCGGGGTTGACGGCCTCGACGGCGGCGGCGCAGGCAGCGATCAGGCCGGGCCATGAGTCGGCGCACGCGATCCTGAGGAAGTAGCCCGACCTCATGCCGGGGCTGATGCATCCGTCGCCCAGGTAGAGCCCGAGCAGATAGCTGTAAGCCTCCCGGTCGGCGGGCGGTTCGGCCGTCGGACCGCACAGCGAGCAGTGCAGGTGCTGCCTCCCGGACAACGGGGTGATGCGCGTCAGCCAGGAGCGGATCGCGGCGCGCGAGATCCCGGTCTCCTTGCTGACGGAATTCAAGCTGCGCCCCTGCGCCACCAGAGCCAGTGCTCGTTCACGAGTGTCGAGGTCGTACATGCGAACACTCTGGAAGCGCCGACCCGCCGGTGCGCGGCACAATGCGGATGTTCACGGGAACGTGCACATCCGCATTCAGCTTGCTGACCTTGGAATTACAGGAAAAGTGCCCCGGGTCGGACTCGAACCGACACTGTACGGGTTTTGAATCCGTTGCCTGCTGCCAATTGGGCTACCGGGGCCAATGAATCTAAGGTTGACGGTGACCTGCCGCGTTCCTACCTTACCGCAGCTAGGTACGCTCTTGTCAGCAGTACCCCTGCCCCTGAACGAGGAGCCCGAGTGACCGCCCCCGAGTCGCCCCAGCCCGACCACGTGTCCGACGACAAGTCGCATGTGCCTCCGCTGACGACCCGTGTCGTCATCGCCGAGGACGAGGCACTGATCCGGCTCGACCTCAAAGAGATGCTGGAGGAGGAGGGCTACACGGTGGTCGGCGAGGCCGGTGACGGCGAGCAGGCCGTCGAACTGGCCCGGGAGCACCGCCCCGATCTGGTCATCCTCGACGTGAAGATGCCCAAGCTGGACGGCATCTCCGCGGCGGAGAAGATCACCGAGGAGTCCATCGCGCCCGTCCTCATGCTCACCGCCTTCTCCCAGCGCGACCTCGTCGAGCGCGCTCGGGACGCCGGTGCCATGGCGTACCTGGTGAAGCCGTTCAGCAAGAGCGACGTCGTACCGGCGATCGAGATGGCCGTCTCGCGGTACACGCAGCTGAGGGAGCTGGAGAAGGAGGTCGCCGACCTCAGCCAGCGCCTGGAGACGCGCAAGCTGGTCGACCGTGCGAAGTCGGTCCTGCAGACCGTGTACGGCCTGACCGAGCCGGCCGCGTTCCGGTGGATCCAGAAGACGTCCATGGACCGCCGGATGTCCATGCAGCAGGTCGCCGAGGCGGTCATCGAGGACGCCGCGGAGAAGAAGGCGGCCAAGAGCTCCGACAAGGGCTGAGCCGACAGACGGTACGAGGCCCGCGCCCCCTGTCCGTCAGGGGGCGCGGGCCTCGTCGTACGCGCGGTGCGTGCCGGGTCTAGTCCTCGCCCAGGTACGCCTTGCGAACCGACTCGTCGTGCAGCAGGTCCTGGCCCGAGCCGGACAGGACGATGCTGCCGACCTCCATCACATGGCCGTGGTCGGCCAGGGACAGGGCCGCCTGGGCGTTCTGCTCGACGAGCAGGATCGTCGTGCCCTGGGACTTCAGCTCGGCGATCGTCGCCATGATCTTCTGCATCATGATCGGCGAGAGACCCATCGACGGCTCGTCCAGCATGAGCAGCTTCGGCTGGGACATCAGGGCGCGGCCCATCGCAAGCATCTGCTGCTCACCGCCCGAGAGGGTGCCCGCGGCCTGCTTGCGCCGCTCCCCGAGGATCGGGAAGAGGTCGTAGGCGCGCTGGATGTCCTTCTCGATGCCGGGCTTGTCGCTGCGCAGGAACGCGCCGAGGCGCAGGTTGTCCTCGATCGTCATGCGCGGGAAGATGTGCCGCCCCTCGGGGGAGTGGGCGAGCCCGAGCGAGACGATCTGGTGGGCGGGGGTCTTCTTCAGCGACTTGCCGTTGAAGCGGATCTGCCCGCCGACGGGCTTGAGCAGGCCCGACAGGGTGCGCAGGGTCGTGGTCTTGCCGGCGCCGTTGGTGCCGATCAGGGTGACGACCTCGCCGGCGTCGACCTTGAAAGAGATGCCCTTGACGGCCTCGATCTTGCCGTACGCGACCCGGAGGTCCTCGACTTCGAGCAGTGCGGTCATCGGTCGTTCTCCTTGCCGGACGACGTGCTGTCGGCCTGTGCCTCGGAGGCGTCCGCCTCGGAGGCCGACGCTCCGGAGGCCTGTGCCTCGGCGGCCTCGACCTCCGCCACCTCGGCGGAGCCGGGCTCGCCTTCGAACGGCTCGCCCAGGTACGCGGCGACGACCCGCTCGTCGCCCTGGACGGTGGCGCTGTCGCCCTCGACGAGCTTCTCGCCCTGGACGAGCACGGCGACGCGGTCGCAGAGGTTGAAGATGAACCGCATGTCGTGCTCGATGACGAGGACGGCGATGCCCTTGTCGCGGATGGCGAAGACCAGTTCCTCGGTGGTTCGGGTCTCCTGCGGGTTCATGCCCGCGGTGGGTTCGTCGAGCAGCAGCAGGCCGGGCTCGCTGGCGAGCGCCCGCGCGATCTCCAGCTTGCGCTGCTCGCCGTAGGGCAGGTTGCGGGCGAGGTGCTCCGCCTTGGACGCGAGGCCGACGAACTCCAGGAGTTCCATGGCGCGTTCACGGGAGGCGGCCTCGGCCTTGTGGAAGCCCGGTCCGCGCAGCAGGGCGGACCACAGGCCCTCCTTGGTGCGGGTGTGCCGGCCCACGAGCACGTTCTCCAGCACCGTCATGTTGGCGAACAGACGGATGTTCTGGAAGGTGCGGGCGATGCCCGCCGCCGTCACCTTGAAGGACTTCGGCGGCAGGACGGTGCCCTTGTAGCGGACCTCTCCCTCGGTGGGGATGTAGAGGCCGGTCAGGCAGTTGAAGAAAGTGGTCTTGCCGGCGCCGTTGGGGCCGATGAGGCCGACGATCTCGCCGCTGTTGACCTGGAGGTCGACGCCGCGGACGGCGGTCAGACCGCCGAATCGCATGGTGACGCCGCGGGCGTCGAGGACGGTCTCCCCGGTGGTGGTGGTGTCGGTTGTCATGGGTCAGGCCCCTGCCTTGCTGAGGACTGTGGGTGCTTCCGTCTCTTCGTGGAACTCGAGCTGGCGGCGCCGGTTGGGGATGAGGCCCTCCGGGCGGAAGCGCATCAGCAGGACCAGCGCGAGACCGAAGGCGAAGAGCTGGAAGTCGCCGAGGAACTGGAGCTTGGCGGGGATGATGTAGAGCAGCGCGGCGCCGACGAGCGGACCACTGATCGTGCCCATGCCGCCGAGGACCACCGCGGCCAGCAGGAACGCCGAGTTGGGCGGGACCACGTGGGCGAACTGGTACTGCTCGGGCGTCACGGTGTAGGTGACGTGCGCCTGGACCGTGCCCGCGAGACCGGCGAGTGCGGCGCCGAGGGCGAAGGCGATGAGCTTGACCCGGAAGCCGTTGATGCCCATGGCGAGGGCGGCGGTCTCGTCCTCGCGGATGGCGATCCACGCGCGGCCGATGCGGGAGTCGCTGCTGCGCCGGAAGACGATCACGACGATCAGCGTGATCAGCAGCATGAGCAGGAAGTAGTTGGCGAACCGCGCGATGGTGAAGCCGGCGATCGTGTGTTCCTGGCCGAAGTCGAAGCCCAGGATGTTGAGGTTGGGGATCGACGAGATGCCGTTGGAGCCGTTGGTGATGTCCGGGCCGGAGGTGCCGTCCATGTTGAGGACGGTGATCCGGAAGATCTCACCGAAGCCGAGCGTCACGATGGCGAGGTAGTCGCCGCGCAGCCGCAGTGTCGGGGCGCCGATGATGACGCCGAACACCATGGCGACGGCGGCACCGGCCAACGCCGAGGCCCAGAAGGGAAGCTGGATGTCGAACGGCGAGGAGGGCGAGCCGGAGACCATCGCCGCGGTGTACGCGCCGACGCCGAGGAAGGCGACGTAACCGAGGTCGAGGAGGCCGGCGAGGCCGACGACGATGTTCAGGCCGAGGGCGACGGTGGCGAAGATCAGGATGTAGACGCCGATCGTCGCGTACTGGTCGTCGGACTGCGTGAACGGGAAGGCGGCCGCCGCGACGAACGCGCCGATCATCGTCACGTTGCGGTGCTTGCCGGTGAGCGCCGAGACGCGGCCCACGAGGCCGGCCTTGGCGGCCGCGGCGAAGCCGAAGCCGGCGGTGATGAGGAAGCCGACGAACAGCTCGTCGTACTCGGTGCCGATGCCGTAGGTGAAGACCATCAGGCCGACGGCGAGTGCCGCGACGATCACCAGGATCTCGGCGTAGGCGGGGAGCTTACGGGCGGGGGCCGCGGTGCCGGAGGCGTGGGCGGCCTTGAGGACGGCCCGGTCGCCCCGCATGCGGTGGAGGAACTGCTCCCAGCCGGTGTCGTCGGGGTCCACCGGCTCGGGGGTGGGCCACTGGAACGGCAGGGCGTACGCGCCGAGGGCGGCGGTGAGGGTGGCGACCGCCGCGATCCAGCCGCCGGGCTCCAGGTTGACCAGTCCGCCGAGCTGGGCGGACATCGCGAGGACGGTGTACCAGGCGGTGGCGAACGTGCCGAGCGCGGAGAGCCTCAGGGCGCTGTCGGCACCGGCCGGGGTCAGCCACTTCAGGCCCTTGACGCCGTAGGAGGCGAGGCCGAACAGGGTGGTGAGGATGCCGCCGACGAGGACGAGGACCTGCAGGCCGCCCGGGTAGCCGTAGACGGTGAGGTCACCGGGGAACTCGGACGTCCAGGTCCAGGCGAGGAAGGCCGAGACGATCGTCAGGACACCGCCGCCGGTGGCGAGGGCGCGGCCGGTCTGCGCGGGGATTCCGATGAGTCCGGCGTGCTTGCCGGCGTCGACCTGGCCAGGGGCCGTTGGTGCTGTGGTCTGTGTGGTCATCGGTGGATCACGCCCTGTCCGCGACGCGCTCGCCGAGCAGACCCTGGGGCCTGAACAGGAGTACGAGGATGAGGAGTACGAACGCCCAGACGTTGGCCCAGGACTGGCTGCCGAACTGTTCCATGCCGGGGATGTCGGAGATGTAGGCGGTCGACAGGGCCTCGGCCACACCGAGGACCAGGCCGCCGAGCATGGCGCCGTAGATGTTGCCGATGCCGCCGAGCACCGCGGCGGTGAAGGCCTTCAGGCCGAGGATGAAGCCCATGCGGAACTGGACCTCGCCGTACTTGAGGCCGTACGCGACGGCTCCGACGGCGGCGAACGCGGCGCCGAGGGCGAACGCGACCACGATGATGCGGTCGGTGTTGATGCCCATCAGCTTGGCCGTGTCCGGGTCCTGCGCGGTGGCCTGCATACCGCGGCCGGTCCGGGTCTTCATCACGAAGTAGGCGAGGATCGCCATGCTGACGGGAGCCGCGACGAGCAGGAAGACGTCACCGGTCTGGATCGTGACGTTGCCGAGCTCGAAGGGCCCGCCGGGGATCTGCGGGAACGTGATGGCGGAGCGCGCGTCGGGGTACCAGGCCCACACCGCCTGCTGCAGCGCGAGGGAGAGACCGATGGCGGTGATGAGGGGCGCCAGGCGTGGAGCCGTGCGCAGAGGGCGGTAGGCGAACCGTTCCGCTCCCACGGCGGCAAGGACGGCGACGATGATGCCGCCCATGAGCATCAGCGGGAGCGCCACCCACAGGGACGTGCCGTCGGGCAGCACGTACAGATAGACGGTGAGGGCGCCGAAGCCGCCCATCATGAAGATCTCGCCGTGGGCGAAGTTGATGAGCTGGACGATGCCATAGACCATCGTGTAGCCGATGGCGACCAGCCCGTACATGGATCCTAGTAGCAGGCCGTTGACCAGCTGCTGCGGCAGTTCGTTCACCGCATGTCCTCCGAGACTTCGGATGATTCGTCGACAGGGGGCCGGATGCGAGTCCGCGCGGGGCGCCAGTGATGCGGCGCCCCGCGCGGCTCGGTCAGGTGGTGCGGCTGGGGATCAGCCCTCGTAGGTGCCGGACTTGGCGGCCTTCCAGGCGCCGTTCTCCACGGAGTACACGGTGAGCTGCTTGTTGGTGGCGTCACCGAACTCGTCGAAGGCGACCTTGCCGGTCACACCGTCGAAGGTGACACCCTGCATGGCCTCGGTGACCTTGGCGCGGGCGTCCTCGGGCAGCTTGCCGTTGTTGCCCTCGACGACCTGCTTGACGGCCTCGATGATGGCCCAGGCGGAGTCGTAGGAGTAGCCGCCGTAGGCCTCGTAGGCCTCCTTGTAGCCCGCGGCCTCGTAGTTGGCGACGAACTCCTTGGCGGACGGGAGGTCCTCCACCGGGGCGCCGACGGAGGTGGCGAGGTCGCCGGTGCCGCTGGCGCCGGCCAGCTTGATGAAGTCGGCGCTGTAGATGCCGTCACCGCCGACCAGCGGGATCTTGGCGCCCGCGGCCTTGATCTGCTTGCTGAGCGGGCCGGCCTGCGGGTACTCGCCGCCGTAGTAGACGACGTCCGCGCCGGCGGCCTTGACCTTGGTGGCGACCGCCGAGAAGTCCTTGGTCTCGGGGTCGATGTGCTCGGTGCCGACGACCTTGCCGCCGAGCTTCTTGAACTCCTCGGAGAAGGTGGCGGCGAGGCCGGCGCCGTAGGTCTTCTTGTCGTCGATGACGAAGACCTTCTTCTTCTTGGCGTCGTTGTAGACGTACTGCGCGGCGAACGGGCCCTGGATGGCGTCCGTGGTCGCGGTGCGGAAGTACGACTTGTACGGACGCGCCTTCGAGGTCTGCCAGTCCGGACCCTGGGTCAGGGCCGGGTTGGTGTTGGCCGGCGAGACCTCCACGAGCTTGGCGTCGTCGAAGACCTTCTGCATGGACTCGGCCACGGAGGAGTTCAGCGGGCCGACCACACCGAGGACGTCCTTGTTGGCGACGAACTTGGTGGCGTTCTGCTGGCCCGCGGAGGGCTGCGCCTGGTCGTCGAGGGCCTCGACCTTGAAGGTCACACCCTCGACGTACTTCTCCTTGTTGGCCGTCTTGGCAGCCAGGTCCACGGAGTTCTTGATGCCCAGACCCAGAGCGGACAGGTCGCCGGTCAGCGGGGCGTCGATACCGATGACGACGGTGGTGCCGCCGCCGGTGTCCGAGCCGCCGTCTCCGTCGCGCGAACCGCAGGCGGTGAGAGTGAGTGCTCCCGCCGCCAGCGCGGCGGTCATGGCGATGAGCGAACGTTGACGCACGATCAGTCCTTTCCCTGGCGCGGCGCTTCCCCCTGGAAGACGCCGAGTCGAGCGCTCGGGCCGAAGAAAGGCCCGATGACGTCGATTCCGACGGCGCGGTGACTGGCCGTGACTCTAAGCGGGTGCGGGGAACGTGGAGGAGAGTCTGACCAAGGCTGTGACGCTCTTGTTATGACACGACGTAATGCAGAGCGGTACTGAGCGGGTGGAAGCGCGGAATTCCGGCCGATTCGCCCCGTCCGCATTATGAGACGTGCAGGACCGCCCGCTCTCCATCAGTAGTGTTCCCGGGTTTTGGTGATGGCAACGTGTCGTTGCTGCAGGCTACTTGAAGTGCATCCGAGAGGTCCTGGGCATAGCGCTCACCCAGGATGAAACTGTGCGCTTCCCTTGCGCGCGTATTACGCAGGGTTACATCCAGGAAAGGGAGTCCGGCGTTCCGCGGCACTTTTCCGCAATCGGTGACCCTCATGGCGACCTCGATCCTGTGCGGGATTCCGGTCCGGGGACGGAAAGGCGGGCGGGGAATCGCCGTCAGGGAAAGCCCTTCGTACGGCTGGCTTATCCGGGCCACCGTGACCGGCGGGCCGTAGCTCGCGGTCACCGTCACGGTGAAGCGGAAGGCGACCGCCGGGAGGCGGGCGGGGAGTCGGCCGACGTAGGCGAAACGGACAGTCTGGGACGGGGGCGGCGGATCGGCCGGGGGAGGAGCCTCGGGGCGGGTGACGAGGAGGGCCGCGCCGGCGGCACCGAGGGCGGTGGCCGAGGCGGTGACCAGAAGGGCCCGGCGGTGCCGGGCGCCCCGCCGCGCGGCGCGACCGCGCGGGCGCACGGCGGCGGGCGGGGTGGCCGTCGGATCCCACGCGCGCGTGCCCTCGCCCGGCTCGACCGGACCTGTGCCGCTCAACTCCACGGCCCTCCGGTCGGCCCGCCCTCGCGGTACCGCTCCGCGCAGCGCTCCCGCGTCTGACGGACGATCAACCGGTCCGCCGCCGACCGGCCTTGGCGCCGGCGCTCGGCGCGGGCGGCGTCGACGACGTCCCGGAGGATCCCGTACTGCCCGTCGGACAGGCCCATCGACTGGTAGTCGCCGTAGGTGCCGCCGTCGAGGACCTCCCGGGACCAGTGGGTGATGATCCGGGCGCAGACCTCGGCGGGCGGGGTCGCGCGCGGGGAGGGGGAGGACGGTGCGGAGGGCCTGTCCGCAGCTGTGCCGGGGGCCGGGCCGGCGCACCCCGCGAGGAGGGCGCCGATCAGCAGTGCCGGCACGAGGGCCGCCGATCGGGTGGATCCTCCCGCTGCCATGTGCCGACGCTACGGCGCGGCGTGTCGAGCGGGCAACGGCAAGGGAGTCGGGACCGGGTCAGCCCGCCGTGCGCACCCGGTCCGCGTCACCCGGGCCCACGTCCCTCAGCAGGCACGTCAGTCGGGCCGTGCACACCCGGCGGCCGTCCTCGTCGCTGATCACGATCTCGTACGTCGCCGTCGAACGGCCCCGGTGCACGGGCGTGGCCACGCCGGTCACCAGGCCGGAGCGGACGCCCCGGTGGTGGGTGCAGTTCAGGTCGACGCCGACGGCGATCTTGGTGACGCCGCCGTGCAGCATGGAGCCGACCGAGCCGAGGGTCTCGGCCAGCACGGCCGACGCGCCGCCGTGCAGCAGCCCGTACGGCTGCGTGTTGCCCTCGACCGGCATCGTGCCGACGACGCGGTCCGCCGACGCCTCCAGGATCTGCACGCCCATCCGCGTGCCCAGATGCCCGGCGGAGAACAGGGCGGGCAGGTCGACGCCGAGTGCCGCGTACTCGTCGATGACCTCTTGCGGGAACTTCACCTGGTGCTGCTCGCCCATCGGACAGGCTCCGTTTCGTCTTCTTCGTCCGCTTCGTCGTACGTGCCCTGGTCGACGCGTACGACTGAGTGGGGCGCGTCGTGGTCGACACGCCTCGCTGAGCAAACGCTCAGTCGGTCGCCGATTGTTCCAGACGGACGACGACGGACTTGCTGGCCGGGGTGTTGCTGACGTCGGCGGTGGCGTCCAGCGGGACCAGGACGTTGGTCTCCGGGTAGTACGCGGCGGCGCAGCTCCGCGCGGTCGGGTAGTGCACGACCCGGAAACCGGGGGCCCGTCGCTCCACGCCGTCGCGCCACTCGCTCACGAGGTCGACGTACGACCCGTCGGCGACACCGAGTTCACGCGCGTCCTCGGGGTTCACGAGGACGATCCGGCGGCCGTTCCTGATGCCCCGGTAGCGGTCGTCCAGGCCGTAGATCGTGGTGTTGTACTGGTCGTGCGAGCGCAGCGTCTGCAGCAGCAGCCGTCCCTCGGGCAGCCTCGGGTACTCCACGGGCGCCGCGGTGAAGTTGGCCTTTCCGGTGGCCGTGGGGAAGCGGCGCTCGTCACGCGGGGCGTGCGGCAGGGTGAAGCCGCCGGGGCGGGCCACGCGCGCGTTGAAGTCTTCGAAGCCCGGGATCACGCGCGCGACGCGGTCGCGGATCGTGGCGTAGTCCTTCTCGAACTCCTCCCACGGCGTGGCGCTGTCCTCGCCCAGCACCCGGCGGGCCAGCCGGCAGACGATCGCCGGCTCGGACAGCAGATGGGCGCTCGCGGGCTCCAGGCGGCCACGGGAGGCGTGCACCATGCCCATGGAGTCCTCGACGGTCACGAACTGCTCGCCGCCGCCCTGGAGGTCGCGTTCGGTGCGGCCCAGCGTGGGCAGGATCAGCGCCCGCGCGCCGGTGACGACATGGCTGCGGTTGAGCTTCGTCGACACGTGCACCGTGAGCCGGGCGCGCCGCATCGCCGCCTCCGTGACGTCGGTGTCGGGCGAGGCGGACACGAAGTTGCCGCCCATGGCGAAGAAGACCTTCGCCTCGCCGTCGCGCAGGGCGCGGATCGCCCGTACGACGTCGAAGCCGTGCTCGCGCGGGGGAGCGAAGCCGAACTCCCGCTCCAGGGCGTCCAGGAAGGCGGGTGCCGGGCGTTCGAAGATGCCCATCGTGCGGTCGCCCTGCACGTTCGAGTGGCCGCGCACCGGGCAGACGCCCGCGCCGGGTCGCCCGATGTTGCCGCGCAGCAGCAGGAAGTTGACCACCTCGCGGATGGTCGGCACGGAGTGCTTGTGCTGGGTGAGGCCCATGGCCCAGCAGACGATGGTGCGCTCCGAGGCAAGCACCATGTCCAGGGCCTGTTGGATCCGCTCCTCGTCGAGGCCGGTCGCGATGAGCGTCTCGTCCCGGTCGGCGGCGCGGGCCGCGGCGGCGAACTCCTCGTAGCCGTGCGTGTGTTCGCGGACGAACTCCTCGTCGACGGCGCCCTCGGTCTGGAGTATCAGCTTGTTGAGCAGGCGGAACAGGGCCTGGTCGCCGCCGATGCGGATCTGCAGGAACAGGTCCGTGAGCGAGGATCCGCCGGTCAGGCCCTTGGCCGTCTGCGGGTTCTTGAACCGCTCCAGGCCCGCCTCGGGCAGCGGGTTGACGCTGATGATCCGCGCGCCGTTCGCCTTCGCCCGCTCCAAAGCGGAGAGCATGCGCGGGTGGTTGGTACCGGGGTTCTGGCCGGCGACGATGATCAGGTCGGCCTCGTGGAGGTCCTCCAGCAGGACGCTGCCCTTGCCGACGCCGAGGGTCTCCGACAGGGCCGAACCGGACGACTCGTGGCACATGTTCGAGCAGTCGGGAAGGTTGTTCGTGCCGAGTTCGCGGGCGAAGAGCTGGTAGAGGAACGCGGCCTCGTTGCTGGTGCGTCCCGAGGTGTAGAAGACCGCCTCGTCGGGCGAGTCGAGGGAGGTGACCTCCTCGGCGACGATGTCGAAGGCGCGCTCCCAGGAGACCGGCTCGTAGTGCTCGGCCCCCTCGGGGAGGTACATGGGGTGCGTGAGCCGGCCCTGCTGGCCCAGCCAGTAACCGCTGCGCGTCGCGAGGTCCGCCACCGGGTGCGCGGCGAAGAACTCCGGGGTGACCCGGCGCAGGGTGGCCTCCTCGGCGACCGCTTTGGCGCCGTTCTCGCAGAACTCCGCCTTGTGCCGGTGGTCCGGTTCGGGCCAGGCACAGCCGGGGCAGTCGAAGCCGTCCTTCTGGTTCACGCTGAGCAGCGTCAGCGCGGTGCGCCGCACGCCCATCTGCTGCTGGGCGATGCGCAGGGTGTGTCCGACGGCCGGGAGCCCGGCCGCCGCGTGCTGCGGCTCGGCGACCTGCGGCGCGTCCTGAACAGGGTCGGCCTTGGGCGGCTTTGTTGCCATCGCCCGCTCTCCTTCGACTCCACATGTGAGCAAGGTCTCCGATCCTCGCACGCGGCAGCAAGGGTGCGGGAGGGCGGTCTTACCTGGACTTTGGCCTGGACGTTGGCCTGGACTCGGAGTCGGATCCGGGCTCGGACACCGGCGCGGCTCGCACGGTCGTCGGTTGCCGGCGCGACGGGTGCGAGGGTGCGGGCGGTCAGGGACGCGCGGCGGGGGTCGGGGTGGCCGGCGGGAGTGTCAGGGGGGCGGTGGTGGGGGTGAGCGCGAGGGGGTGGCGGGGTGAGCGCGAGGGGTGGCGGTCGTAGCGGGTGTGAAGGGGCTCTGCGTGATGCCCGCGCGCGTGTCCGCTGCGTCGGTCGCGACCCCGTTCGCGGCGCCGGCCGCCAGGGAAGGTGATCACCGCCGCCCCGGCGGGCGGCGGGAGGACGGGGCCGGTTGTCAGTGGAGCGTGGCAGGATCGGGGGCGTGGCAGAGACAGCAGCGAAGCAGACCGACAGCACCCCCGGCGGCAGCCGCCCGCGCCTGATGCTCATGGACGGGCACTCACTGGCCTACCGCGCGTTCTTCGCGCTGCCCGCGGAGAACTTCACGACCGCGACGGGCCAGCCGACGAACGCGATCTACGGCTTCGCGTCGATGCTGGCCAACACGCTGCGCGACGAGGCGCCGACGCACTTCGCGGTGGCCTTCGACGTCTCCCGCAAGACCTGGCGCTCCGAGGAGTTCACCGAGTACAAGGCGAACCGCTCCAAGACCCCGGACGAGTTCAAGGGCCAGGTCGAGCTGATCGGCGAGCTGCTCGACGCGATGCACGCCCCGCGCTTCGCGATCGAGGGGTACGAGGCGGACGACGTCATCGCCACGCTCGCCACGCAGGCCGAGGCCGAGGGCTTCGACGTGCTGATCGTCACCGGCGACCGTGACTCCTTCCAGCTCGTCTCCGAGCACACGACGGTGCTCTACCCGACGAAGGGCGTCTCGGAGCTGACCCGGTTCACCCCGGAGAAGGTCTTGGAGAAGTACGGGTTGACGCCCGCGCAGTACCCCGACTTCGCGGCGCTGCGCGGTGACCCGTCGGACAACCTGCCCGGCATCCCCGGTGTCGGCGAGAAGACGGCCGCCAAGTGGATCAACCAGTTCGGTTCGTTCGCAGAGCTGGTCGCGCGCGTCGACGAGGTCAAGGGCAAGGCCGGGCAGAACCTGCGCGACCACCTGGAGGCGGTGAAGCTCAACCGCCGGCTCACGGAGCTGGAGCGTCAGGTGGAGCTGCCCAGGACAGTCACCGACCTCGCGCGCGCGCCGTACGACCGCAAGACCGTGGCGATGGTGCTGGACACGCTGGAGATCAGGAACCCCTCGCTGCGCGAGCGGCTCTTCGGCGTCGACCCGGGCGCCGAGGAGGCCGAGACGACGCCGGTCGTCACGGAGGGCGTGGAGCTGGACGGCACGGTGCTGGGCGCGGGCGGGCTGACGCCGTGGCTCACCGAGCACGGCACGGGCGCGCTCGGCGTCGCCACCGTCGACACCTGGGCGCTGGGCACGGGCTCGGTCGCCGAGGTCGCGCTCGCCGCGCCGGGTGGGGCGGCCGCCTGGTTCGACCCGGCCGAACTGGACGAGGCCGACGAGAGGGCGTTCGCGGCCTGGCTGGCCGACGCCGGGCGGCCCAAGACCTTCCACAACGCCAAGGGCGCGATGCGGGTCTTCGCCGAGCACGGCTGGACCATCGAGGGCGTCGCCATGGACACGGCGCTCGCCGCGTACCTGGTCAAGCCGGGGCGCCGCTCCTTCGACCTGGACGCGCTGTCCCTTGAGTACCTGCACCGGGAGCTGGCACCGGCCGCCGCGGCCGACGGACAGCTCGCCTTCGGCGCGGACGACGGCGCCGAGGCCGAGGCGCTGATGATCCAGGCCCGCGCGATCCTCGACCTGGGCGAGGTCTTCGAGAGCAGGCTGGAGGAGGTCGGCGCAGCGGACCTGCTGCGCGACGTGGAGCTGCCGACCTCCGCGCTGCTGGCCCGGATGGAGCGCGACGGCATCGCGGCCGACCGCGCCCACCTGGAAGCCATGGAACAGATGTTCGCCGGCGCGGTGCAGCAGGCCGTGAAGGAGGCGCACGCGGCGGCCGGGCACGAGTTCAACCTGGGCTCGCCCAAGCAGCTCCAGGAGGTCCTGTTCGGCGAGCTGGCCCTCCCCAAGACGAAGAAGACCAAGACCGGCTACACCACGGACGCCGACGCCTTGGCCTGGCTGGCGACCCAGACCGACAACGAACTGCCGGTGATCATGCTCCGGCACCGTGAGCAGGCGAAGCTGCGGGTCACGGTCGAGGGCCTGATCAAGACCGTCGCGACGGACGGCCGGATCCACACGACGTTCAACCAGACGGTGGCCGCGACCGGCCGCCTCTCGTCGACCGACCCGAATCTGCAGAACATCCCGGTCCGCACGGACGAGGGCCGCGCCATCCGCCGCGGCTTCGTCGTCGGCGAGGGGTACGAGTCGCTGATGACGGCCGACTACAGCCAGATCGAGCTGCGCGTCATGGCCCATCTGTCCGAGGACGCCGGCCTGATCGAGGCGTTCACCTCCGGCGAGGACCTGCACACGACGGCGGCCTCGCAGGTGTTCGCGGTCGAGCGGACGGCCGTCGACGCGGAGATGCGCCGCAAGATCAAGGCGATGTCGTACGGCCTGGCGTACGGCCTGTCGGCCTTCGGCCTCTCCCAGCAGCTGAACATCGAGGCGGCGGAGGCACGCGCCCTGATGGACGCGTACTTCGAGCGGTTCGGCGGCGTGCGGGACTATCTGCGCCGAGCGGTCGACGAGGCGCGGGCGACGGGGTACACGGCGACGCTCTTCGGGCGGCGGCGCTACCTCCCGGACCTGAACAGCGACAACCGCCAGCGGCGTGAGGCGGCCGAGCGGATGGCGCTCAACGCGCCCATCCAGGGCACGGCGGCGGACATCGTCAAGATCGCCATGCTCAAGGTGGACGGGGCGCTGCGCGAGTCCGGCCTCAGGTCCCGCCTGCTGCTCCAGGTGCACGACGAAGTCGTCCTGGAGATCGCTCCCGGGGAGCGCGAGGAGACGGAGGCACTGGTCCGCCGCGAGATGGCCGTCGCCGTCGGCCTCAGGGCGCCCCTGGACGTCTCGGTGGGCGTGGGCCCCGACTGGGAGTCCGCGGCTCACTAGTGCCGCGTCGGCCGAGGTCCGCCCCGTCGCGGTGTCCGGCACGCCCGCTCGCCGCACCGGACGGAAGCCCGAGTACGTCCCAGTACGAGGGCTTCCGGCCGGCACGCCGAGAGACCGCACCGGGCGCCGCTCCTCACGGGCGAACCTCGACCGACGCGGCACCGGGAAGGCTCGACGGCACCCCGGACCTCCACGGGCCGCTACGGCACCCCGGACCTCCACCGGCCGCTACGGCGCCCCCGGACGTCCACCGGCCTCCACCGGCGCATGCGGACGGCGCCGAGGGCGGCCACCGGCCGAGGCGGACGGCGTCGGGGGCGGCCACCGGCCCGAAGTAAAAGCCCCTGACCAGGACAAACGTCGTTCCGGGGCGTCGCCACGGAGCGTGCGCCCGGCCGCGTCTCCCCTTCCCCGCCCCGGAACCCCGGCCTCCGGCCCCACCCCCGGAGGGACCTTCACCCGCGTGGCCCCCGCGGAAAAGCACCGCGGTGCTCGCGCCCGTCAAGATGCCGCCATGGGTATACGCATGCTCAGCCGCCGGACGGCCCCGGCTCAGCTCCCGCCCGTGCCCCCGCCGCACGCGGTGGGCGCAAGCACCCCCCGCATCCCCGTGGGCCCGGCGACGGCCCTGTGCCACGCCGCGGTGGACCTCCGTCAACGGGTCGCCGTCGACTGGGAGAGACGCAGGACCGCCGCCCTCCGCTCCCGCGACACCCCGGCGTGGTACCTCTGGGCCGATCTGGCCCGCGGCTACCTGGCACTCTGCCTCACCCTGCTCCCCCGAGCCCCGCGCCCGGCACGCACACTCACCGTGTTCGTCGCCCCGCTCCCCACCGTGGCCGGAGTGATCAAGCCTCCTGACGGCTCGGGTCCCGCTCCCTGTCGACGTCTCCCGAATCGCTAGGCGGGAGAGCCGGCCGCCGCAGCCGCACGGCCACGGCACAGGCCGGCACCCCGAGTGCCAGCCCCGCCCCGGCGCCGAAACACAGCGTCGGGATCAGCTCCCAGGGCTTGGCCGCGGACCCCCAGTACGCCCACCACCGCGCCGCCCGATGAGCCGCCGCGAGTACGGCACAACCGACGATCAGAAGGCCGGCCAGCCACCGGTCCCGTACCGGCAGCAAGGGAACCCCCACCGGCTCGGCCGCGGGCATCCGCCGGAGCGCGACGGCCACGAACACGGCGATCACGGCCGCGGCCACCGCCGAGCCGCCGTACTGCAGGTACCAGTACAGCGGCGAGCCCGCGACCTCCCGTCCCAGCACCGGAAACAGCCGCATGCCCCACCTGTCGAGATGGGTGAACGCGTCCCAGACGACGTGGGTGAGCGCGCCGAGCACCGCGGACGCGTACCACCGGGCCGCCAACGCGGGCCGTACCCGCGCGCGTGCCGCCCCGCAGCGCAGCAGGGCGGCCACCCGGGGCTGCCGCCGGCGCGGCAGCAGTGCCACCAGTGGCTCGCGCACCAGCAGCCAGAGCCACACCAGCGCCCAGGCGATCAGCACGTCGATCGTGAACACCCCCGCGAAGGAGTGCGTCACGTCGCCGAACTCCATCGCTCCGGACAGCGCACTCGCCATGTAATAGGTCATGTCGGGCGCGAAGGTCCCGGCTACGAGTACGGCCGGCACCAGGGGGCCACGGCCGGTTCCGTCAGGGCGGACGACGGGCAGCACGGCTGCCGCATGGCTGAGGGTGAACGGCAACGGTGCTCCTCGGGGCGGGCGTTGGCGTCCAGTATCGGCGACCGGACGTGGCCGGCCGGCGAGCCCGAGGTGAGGACAACGCCACAACGCCGTATGGCCAAGCGGTGAAAACCGGGCGGGAACGGGTGCCCGCGCGATCGAAGTTGCCGTAGGGTCGCGTGGGTTGACGTACGGGGAAGTGCGTGCAACCGGGACCAGGGTGACAGCGGTCCCGGGGCACCGCTGAGCAGCGTCAACAGAGCAGTACCAGAAGTAGTAGTACAGAGCAGTGGCAACAGGGCATATGCGGGCGACTCGGGCGCCCAAGGGAGGGGTTCAGTTCATGGCGGCGCATTTCGGCAGGAGGCTGCGCAAGGGCGCGACGAACACCGCCGTGGCCGCGGCCGTGGCGGCGGCACTGGTCGCCTCCCAGGCCCCGGGCGTCGAGACCGACGACGCCGGCAGACAGAGCACCACCGGCACCCAGCCCTCGCCCGACACGCTCACCGACGACAGCGCGACCGGCAACTCGCCGTACTACACGGACCTGCCGCCGCTGGAGAGCCCCCGCCCCGCGCCCACCACCGGTCCCACAGCCGACCCGGCCGTCACGGGCGACGCGCACGCGGGTATCCCCGCGACCGTCCTCGACGCCTACAAGAAGGCGGAGGCCGCTCTCGGCGAGGCCAAGCCCGGCTGCAACCTGCCGTGGGAACTCCTCGCCGCCATCGGAAAGGTCGAGTCGGGCCAGGCGCGCGGCGGCAATGTCGACGCTTCCGGTGACACGATCACCCCGATCCTCGGCCCCGCCCTGAACGGCAACGGCTTCGCGCACATCAGCGACACCGACAACGGCGCGTTCGACGGCGACAGCACGTACGACCGGGCCGTGGGCCCGATGCAGTTCATCCCCTCCACCTGGGCCTGGGCGGGCCGCGACGGCAATGGTGACGGGGTCGAGAACCCCAACAACATCTACGACGCGGCCCTCGCCGCCGGCCACTACCTGTGCCGCTTCGGCTGGGACCTGTCCACCGCGGACGACCTGCGCCGCGCGATCCTCAGCTACAACAACTCCACGGACTACCTGAACACCGTCCTGTCCTGGCTGGAGTTCTACCGCAAGGGCACGCACGAGATCCCCGACGGCACCGGCCCCCTGCCCGGGAACCGCAGCGACGTCCCCGCAGGGACGAACCCGCCGGCCGAGCCGCCGCAGAAGCCGGGGACCGGGTCGCCGAAGCCGCCGCCCGGCGGTGGCACCACCCCTCCGAAGCCTGTCCCGCCGGTCACTCCGCCGGTCACCCCGCCGGTCACCCCGCCGACCCCCACCGACACGGTGCACCACCTGGAGGACGGCGGCACCGCGCAGCTCACGGCGATGGCGGGCGACGCGTTCGCCGAACGGGTCAGCACCCGTGCCGAGAGCAAGGCGGGCAAGGGCGTCGCCAAGGTGCGGGTCCGCTTCACGATCGTGGGCGCCACCGACGCCGCCTTCACGGGCGGCGAGAAGGTCGCCACGGTCGTGACCGGCACCGCGGGCGTCGCCGTGGCGCCGGCACTGAAGGCGGGCGAGGAGACCGGCGCGTTCACCGTGCGGGCGACTCTCGTCGGCCGTTCGATACCCGGCGTCGAGTACACCGCGACGGTCACCGCCCCCGCCGCGGACGCCCTCGTCCGCACCGGCGACGCCCCGCTGACCTGCCCTGTGGGCGGCGAGTTCGCCGACCAGGTCGAGGTGAAGGCGACGTACCAGGGCGCCGTGGCGGACGGAGTGGCGGTCACCGCCACCCTCATCAAGTCGGTGCTCGACCCGACCGAGAACGACAAGGGCCCCTACTTCAAGGACGCCGAGGGCGCGCCCGTACGCACCCTCACGGGTCTGGAGACGGACGCGAACGGCCTGCTGAAGCTGCCCAAGCTGTACGCCGACGACAACGCCGGTTCGTACATGCTCCGGCTCACCACCGAGGGCGGCGCGACGCTCAACGTGCTGCTGGAGGTGACGGCGGCCCAGACGCCCGATCCCACCCCCACTCCCACGCCCACTCCGTCCGAGCCCACCGGCGAGCCGACGGCCCCGAACGCGTAGGCGCCGGGCATCCCCCGGCACGGCGGCGGCGCTCCTCCCGAAAGGGCGGGGCGCCGCCGCCGTGTGCGACGTGTTCTCATCTCGCCCGCTCGTTGCTACGGTGCCGGATCTGACGAAGTATCAGTTCCAGCTCGCACGGAGGCAGGTATGCGTGCCCTGATCGCCGCGGCGACCGGTCTCGCCGTCGCCGTCGCCCTGGTGCTCACGATCACGGCCATGGGTGCGCCGACGGGGGAGACGTCCCCGAAACCGCTGCTGACGACGGTGCCGGCACACCCGTGACCCCGGCGGAGGGAGACCGCGATGCGCCGCAGGACCAGCCTCATTCTGCTCGCCCTCGCCGTGTTCTTCGCGGCGCTGTCCCCGCTGCTGCGCTGGTACGCCTTCCCGCGCCTGGCCAAGATCCCGCCGAACCAGTACCAGGACATGGTCCTGGAGGCGAGGGACGCCACCCTCCTCGACTACGGCACCATGCGGGCCCGCAAGGTCGCCAAGGTGACCATCGTGCAGACCCTCAAGGGGAACGTGGAGGCCTCCGAACGGATCGAGCGGACGGCGGGGCGGGACGTCGTCGTCTGGGACGGCCTGTCCTACGTCCAGGGCCCCGACGGCGAGATGGTCTCCCGCTTCCCCGAGCGCTACATCTTCGACGCCCACACCCAGGAACCCGTCCACGCCACCGGTGAGTCGGTCGACGGCGACCCCGTACGGCGCGAGGGCATCGAGTTCAAATGGCCGTTCCTGACGGAGAAGCGGGACTACGAGTACTTCGACGCGCAGGCGCGCCTCACCGCACCCATCCACTACAAGGGGACCCAGACCTTCCGTGGCGTCGAGGTCTACTACTTCGAGCAGACGATCCCGTGGACGAAGGTTGCGTTCCCCAAGGTCATGCCTGTCGAGGGCATCACGCCCGAGTCCGTGGCCGCCACGGGAACGACGCGCTGGTACACCACGGTCCGCAAGTTCTGGGTGGAACCGCTCACCGGCGCCCCCGTCTACGGCGAGGAGATCCACAAGGAGGAACTCCGCGGCGGCACCCTGCTCGGCGACCGCGACAGGGTCACCGCGTTCGCGGGCCACGTGAAGATGCGCGAGGACTACATCGACCACACGGTCGACCTCGTCTCCTCCAACCGCACCCTCGTCCTGCTCCTGACCTCGTACCTGCCCTGGGGCTTGCTGACCCTCGGCGTCCTCCTGCTCGCCCTCGCCCTCTACCTGGAGGCCCGTGGCCGCCGCCCCGGCGACCCGGCTCCCGAGCAGACGGCGGAACCGGAACCGGTCAGCGCCTGAGCCGCGCGTTGGTGTGCCGGGTGGGCTCGGCGGTGGCCGGGTCCTCGGGCCAGGGGTGCCTGGGGTAGCGGCCGCGCAGCTCCGCCCGTACGCCCCTGTAGCCGTCCCGCCAGAAGGAGGCCAGGTCGGCGGTGACCGCGACGGGCCGGCCGGCGGGGGAGAGGAGATGCACGAGCACCGGGACCCCCGCGAGGGCGGGCGATTCCCGCGACCCGAACATCTCCTGCAACTTCACCGCCAGGACGGGCCGCTCGGGATCTGTGTAGTCCACCCGGATCCGCGACCCGCTCGGCACGGTGATCCGCTCGGGGGCGAGCTCGTCCATCCGCGCCGCCTCATTGCCGGCCCAGGGCAGCAACCGGGACAGCGCCTCGCCGGCATCGATCCGCGCCAGATCACCCCGCCGCCGCGCCCGGCTCAGCTCGGGCTCCAGCCACTCCTCCACGCGCGCGTGGAGCGCCTCGTCGGACACGTCCGGCCACGGCTCCCCGAGACGCGCCCGCAGAAAGCCGAGCCGCAGACGCAGCCCGCTCGCCTCCGGCGACCACCGCAACAGCCCGAGCCCCTCCCGCCGCAACCCGTCCACCAGCGCGTCCCGTACGAGGCCGGGTGCCGCCTCGGACAGCGGACGCACCGCCAGTTCGACCGCCCCGAGCCGCTCGACCCGGCGCGCGACCACGTCACCGTCGTGCCAACGGACCTCCTGCGCCTCGGTGCGCAACGCCCCCGCGGCCAGCCCGGCGACCTCCTCGTCCACCTCGGCGGCGAGCCGCACGCGCGCGTGCCTCTGGCCGAGAGGGCGGTCGGCCACCGCGACGGCGAGCCAGTCCGCTCCCCGCAGCGGTGAGTCCTCCCCGACCTCGGCCCGGGTCCCGGAGACCATGAGGTACGACCCGCCGTCCGCCCTGGCGACCCGCTCGGGGAAGGCGAGGGCGGCGACGACACCGGCGGCCTCCCCGTCCCCGTCCACCGACCGGCGGCGACCGGCCGGCGGACCGGCGGCCTCCGTCAGGAGGGACCGCAGCCGCCGGACCTCGGCACGCCACCGGCCGGAGTAGGCGTCACCGCCACGCCGCGCGGCCCGCAGGGCGGCGGCGAGATCGTCCCCGTACTCCCGAGGCGGCTCCTCGCTCAGCAGAGCGACGACCTCGGCGGACCTCTCGGCCCCGACATGGGCCGCCGCGTCGAGCAGGGCCCGCCCCAATCGGGGATGCAGCCCCAGCCGGGCCAGCCGCAGCCCCCGCTCCGTCGCCCGGCCGGCGGAGTCGACGGCTCCCACCGCGCGCAGTACGTCGCGCGCCGCCGCCATCGCCCCGTCCGGCGGCGGATCGAGCAACGCCAGCCCGGACGCCCCCGGATCCCCCCAGCAGGCCACCTGCAGCGCGAACGCCGTCAGGTCGGCCACCTGGATCTCGGGCGCGGGAAACCGCGTCAGACGCGGGTCCTCGGCCTCCGCCCAGCAGCGGTACACGGCCCCCGGCGCCTCCCGCCCGGCCCGCCCCGCCCGCTGCCGCCCCGACGCCTGCGAGGCCCGTACCGTCGTCAGCGCGCTCAGCCCGCGCGCGTGGTCCACCCGTGGCTCGCGCGCCAGCCCCGAGTCGACGACCACGCGCACACCGGGAACCGTCAGGGACGACTCGGCGACGGAGGTCGCCAGCACCACCCGGCGCCGCGCCCCCGCCGACAGCACCGCGTCCTGCACGGCCGCCGGCGCCCGCCCGTGCACCTGGAGCACCTCGACGTCCCCCGCGTCCCCGAGCTGACCGGCGACCCTCGCGATCTCCCCGACGCCCGGCAGGAAGCACAGCACGTCCCCCGTCCGCTCGGTCAGCGCCTGCCGCACCACGGACGCCACATGGCCGAGCAGCGCCGGATCGACGCGCATGCCGTGCGGCGGCCGTACCGGACGCGTCGGCGGCGCCCACACCACCTCCACCGGGTACGAGGCGCCCTCCGCCGCGACCACGGGCGCCCCGCCCAGCAGCCGGGCCCAGCCCTGCGCGTCCGTCGTCGCCGACGCGGCCACCAGCCGCAGCTCGGGCCGCAGCGCCTCCCGGACGTCCCACAGGAACGCCGCCACCGTGTCCGCGTCCAGATGCCGCTCGTGGCACTCGTCGAGGATCACCACGTCGACGCCGCTCAGCTCCTGGTCCCGCTGGAGCCGCTGCAGCAGCACACCGGTCGTCACGACCTCCACGCGCGTGTGGCGTCCGACGACCCGCTCGCCGCGCACTGTGTAGCCGACGCTCTCTCCGACGCGCTCGCCCAGCAGCCACGCCATCCGGCGGGCCGCCGCCCGGGCCGCGATCCGCCGGGGCTCGGCCACCACCACCCGCCGCTCCGGCCCCTCGCCGAGCAGCCCCGCCAGCGCGAGCGGCACCAACGTCGTCTTTCCGGTGCCCGGCGGCGCGACGAGGACGGCCGTGCCGTGCCCGTCCAGGGCCTCACGCAGGGCGGGCAGGGCGGTGCGTACGGGGAGCGCGTCCAGGGCGTCGTGGCGGATCACGCCCCCTAGTCTCGTACGGCCGCGACACCGGCCCCGCGCGCGTGTGCTTCGTGGAGGGAGACGACCGTGGACCTCACGCACTCCGACCGGCCCCGCGCGCGTGTGCTTCGTGGTCGCGCGGGTACGCCGCGTACGGGCACCACGCGTCGCGTACGCGCCCGTGTGCGCGGTGTAAGCGAAGGGGCGGGGCTCAGTCCCGTTCGCACACGAAGATCGCCGTGCCTGGGATCAGGTTCCCGCGCAGCGGCGACCAGCCACCCCACTCGGAGGTGTTCCAGGCCGGCCACTCCGGCTCCACGAGGTCCACGAGCCGGAACCCGGAGGCCACGAGGTCCCGGACACGGTCGCCGAGCGTCCTGTGGTGCTCGACGTACACCGCCCGGCCGTTGTCGTCCTGCTCCACGTAGGGAGTGCGGTCGAAGTACGAGGCCGAGACGCTCAGACCGTCGGTGCCGGGCTCGTCCGGGAACGCCCAGCGGATCGGATGCGTCACCGAGAACACGAACCGGCCACCCGGCCGCAGCGTCCGCCGCACCTCCCGCAGGACCATCCGGGGATCCGCGACGAAGGGCAACGCCCCGTACGCCGAGCAGGCCAGGTCGAACGAGGCGTCCGCGAAGGGGAGGGCGGTCGCGTCGGCGCATACCAGGGGGAACGCCCCACCGATGCGCAGCGCGTGCTGGAGCTGGCGGTGGGAGAGGTCCAGGGCCACCGGATGTGCCCCCTGCGCGGCCAGCCAGCGCGCGCACTGGGCCGCCCCCGAGCCGATCTCCAGGACGTGCTTGCCCTTCAGCTGCTCCGACGGGCCGAGCAGCTCCGCCTCCACCTCGTCGAGCCCCTCGGGGCCCCACACGAAGCGGTCGTCACCCAGGAAGGTGCCGTGCTCGGTCTGGTATTCGTCCGCGTTGCGGTCCCACCAGCCCCGGTTGGCCCGGGCGCTCTCCGCGACGTCAGCGGTGCGGCGGGTCGCCTCCGGCTCGAACGCTTCCGGCTCTTGGATGATCGGCTCCCTCGTCGTAATCTGCCGTCCCACCCGTACCCGGGGTGTCCCGGGAGGGGAGTCCCACCGCCCACGTGGCCTCAGGAGACAGGTTTTGTGCCGGAAATGGGGCGATCCGCCCCGGGTGTGCGCCTTCGCGCATTGACCACATCCGGCTGCCCCCGTATGCTACAAGTTGCGCTGCGGGCCTGCGCTCCTCAGACGTAGCAGGCTGCGCTCGCATCTGTTGTATGTCCCCTCGGTTCTCGAGGCGCTGCCGCCAGTCACTGGCGGAGCGCTTCCTTGGCTGTCCGGCTTCTGCAGAGCGAAACGGGCTCCCGGCGTAAGCAGTACCTACGACTTCAATGTCCGTACCGGAGCCCTTTCCCACATGACGAGCAGCACCGAGACCACCGCCACCACCCCGCAGGTTGCGGTCAACGACATCGGTAACGAGGAAGCATTCCTCGCCGCGATCGACGAGACGATCAAGTACTTCAACGACGGCGACATCGTCGACGGCGTCATCGTGAAGGTCGACCGGGACGAGGTCCTGCTCGACATCGGTTACAAGACCGAAGGTGTCATCCCGAGCCGCGAGCTCTCGATCAAGCACGACGTCGACCCGAACGAGGTCGTCAAGGTCGGCGACGAGATCGAGGCCCTTGTTCTCCAGAAGGAGGACAAGGAAGGCCGCCTGATCCTCTCGAAGAAGCGCGCCCAGTACGAGCGCGCCTGGGGCACGATCGAGAAGATCAAGGAAGAGGACGGCATCGTCACCGGCACCGTCATCGAGGTGGTCAAGGGTGGTCTCATCCTCGACATCGGCCTCCGTGGCTTCCTGCCGGCCTCCCTCGTCGAGATGCGCCGTGTCCGCGACCTCCAGCCCTACGTGGGCAAGGAGCTCGAGGCCAAGATCATCGAGCTGGACAAGAACCGCAACAACGTGGTCCTGTCCCGCCGCGCCTGGCTCGAGCAGACCCAGTCCGAGGTCCGCCAGACCTTCCTCACGACCCTCCAGAAGGGTCAGGTCCGCTCCGGCGTCGTCTCCTCGATCGTCAACTTCGGTGCCTTCGTGGACCTCGGTGGCGTCGACGGTCTGGTCCACGTCTCCGAGCTTTCCTGGAAGCACATCGACCACCCCTCCGAGGTCGTCGAGGTCGGCCAGGAGGTCACGGTCGAGGTCCTCGACGTCGACATGGACCGCGAGCGTGTCTCCCTGTCGCTGAAGGCGACCCAGGAAGACCCGTGGCAGCAGTTCGCCCGCACGCACCAGATCGGCCAGGTCGTGCCCGGCAAGGTCACGAAGCTGGTTCCGTTCGGTGCGTTCGTCCGCGTGGACGAGGGCATCGAGGGTCTGGTCCACATCTCCGAGCTGGCCGAGCGCCACGTGGAGATCCCGGAGCAGGTCGTCCAGGTCAACGACGAGATCTTCGTCAAGGTCATCGACATCGACCTCGAGCGCCGCCGCATCAGCCTCTCGCTGAAGCAGGCCAACGAGTCCTTCGGTGCCGACCCGGCCTCGGTCGAGTTCGACCCGACCCTGTACGGCATGGCCGCGTCGTACGACGACCAGGGCAACTACATCTACCCCGAGGGCTTCGACCCCGAGACCAACGACTGGCTCGAGGGCTACGAGACCCAGCGCGAGGCGTGGGAGGGCCAGTACGCCGAGGCGCAGCAGCGCTTCGAGCAGCACCAGGCCCAGGTCATCAAGTCCCGCGAGGCCGACGCCGCTGCCGCGGCCGAGGGCGGCGACGCGGCGGGTGCGGCTCCGGCCGCGTCCGGCGGTTCCTACTCCTCCGAGGGCCCGGACAACTCCGGCGCGCTGGCCTCGGACGAGGCGCTCGCCGCGCTGCGCGAGAAGCTGGCGGGCGGCCAGAGCTGAACGCTCACCGCTGAGGCCTAGCCGACAGCGAAGGGCCCGCACCCACGTGGTGCGGGCCCTTTGGCGTGTCCGTGGCCGACGTGAACTCGGCGCTTCCCGCGATCCGTTCGCCGGCACCGGCATCGGCCGATCTTGGGGCGCCGGGCGGGAATGCCCGTCCTGCGAGCGGCGTTGTGGCGTACGGACACAAGGAGGAGCGGTCACTGTGCTTGATCCGCAGGGTTTGTACTCGTGGGAGCCGAAGGGGCTGGCCGTCGTCGACATGGCGCTCGCCCAGGAGTCGGCCGGACTTGTCATGCTCTATCACTTCGACGGTTACATCGACGCGGGCGAGACCGGCGGCCAGATCGTCGACCGGCTCCTCGACGCGTTGCCCCACCAGGTCGTCGCCCGATTCGACCACGACCGGCTCGTGGACTACCGCGCCCGCCGTCCTCTGCTGACCTTCAAGCGTGACCGCTGGACCGACTACGAGGAGCCCACGCTCGCCGTGCGGCTCGTCCAGGACGCGACGGGGGCGCCCTTCCTGCTGCTGTCCGGCCCCGAGCCCGACGTCGAGTGGGAGCGCTTCGCCGCGGCCGTGGACCAGATCGCGGAGCGCCTCGGCGTGCGCCTCGCCGTGAACGTCCACGGCATCCCGATGGGCGTCCCGCACACCCGCCCGGTGGGCCTCACGCCGCACGGCAACCGCACCGACCTCGTGCCGGGCCATCCCAGCCCCTTCGACGAGGCCAAGGTGCCGGGCAGCGCCGAGACCCTCGTGGAGTACCGCCTCATGGAGGCCGGTCACGACGTCCTCGGCGTCGCCGCGCACGTCCCGCACTACATCGCCCGCTCGGCGTATCCGGACGCGGCCCTCACCGTCCTGGAGGCCGTCACGGCCGCCACGGGACTGGTGCTGCCGGGCATCGCGCACTCCCTGCGCACGGACGCCCATCGCACCCAGACCGAGATCGACCGGCAGATCCAGGAGGGCGACGACGAACTCACCGCTCTCGTGCAGGGGCTCGAGAACCAGTACGACGCCGTCGCGGGCGCCGAGAGCCGCGGCAACATGCTCGCGGAGCCGGTGGAGATTCCGTCGGCCGACGAGATCGGGCAGGAGTTCGAGCGGTTCCTGGCGGAGCGTGAAGGGGAGAACTGAGCGGGGGAGCGGGGGAGCGTGAGGGGCAAGGGGGCAGGGGGAAAGCGGTGCGGGCGGTTCGGGAGACGGAGTGGGCCGGGGTGGTGGCCTGCGGTGCGGCGTGTCCCCGCAGGGTGTCTCGTCACCGCAAGGGCCTAAGCTTCCGCTCATGCTGAAGGTGGGCCTGACCGGTGGGATCGGTGCCGGCAAGAGTGAGGTGTCGCGGCTGCTCGTGGAGAGCGGGGCCGTGCTGATCGACGCCGACCGCATCGCACGCGAGGTGGTCGCACCCGGCACCCCCGGCCTGGCTGCCGTGGTGGAGGCGTTCGGCGAAGAGGTGCTCACGCCGGACGGCGGCCTGGACCGGCCCAAGCTCGGCTCGATCGTCTTCGCCGACCCGGAGCGACTGTCCGTCCTCAACTCGATCGTGCATCCCCTGGTGGGTGCCCGTTCCCGAGAGCTGGAGTCCGCGGCCACGGAGGACGCCGTCGTCGTCCACGACGTACCGCTCCTCACCGAGAACGGCCTGTCGCCGCTCTACGACCTCGTGATCGTCGTCGACGCCGCGCCCGGGACCCAGCTCGACCGGCTAGTACGGCTGCGGGGCATGACCGAAGAGGACGCACGCGCGCGTATGGCCGCCCAGGCCACGCGCGAGGAGCGCCTCCGGGTCGCGGACATCGTGATCGACAACGACGTGCCGCTGCCGCGGTTGCAAGGGCGGGTGAAGGAGGTGTGGGCGGACCTGGTGCGCCGGGCGCAGGCGCCTCGGGGTTCGTCCCAGGAGGGGCCCCGGCGGTAGCGGTGGTGAAGTCTCGGGAATAGCGGCCGTCGGAGCGGGCGTTGAATGTCGGCAGTAAGGGAAGGACTCTGCCGTGCCCGAGACCAGCGGTTCGACCGGACGTTCACCGGAGACGCATGTCATCGACTACCGCGCCGCCGAGCAACTGCTCGCCGCGCGCGATCCGCGAGGCGCGGTGAAGCTGCTCGACTCCGTCATCGCCGCCCACCCCGAGAACACGGCGGCCAGGCTCCTGCGCGCGCGTGCCTTTTTCGCCGCCGCGCAACTGCGTCCCGCGGAGCTGGAGTTCACGATCGTCCTGGAGCGGGAACCGGACAACGCGTTCGCGCATTTCGCGCTCGCCCGCACCTATGAGCGGCAGGGGCGGCCTGATCAGGCGAAGCGGCATTTCCGGCTGGCGGCCGCGCTGGATCCGAACCCGGAGTATCTGAAGGCGGCGCGGTTCGAGGAGTGAGCCGTGCGGGTCGGTGGGAAGGGTGAGCCCGAGTGCGGGCTACGGAGTGGGGTCGTCCGGGGAGCGGTGGGGCGGGCCGTCCTCCACCGGCCGGTACGGCGGGACGTCGCGGCCCGGCTGGAAGTGCGGGCCCTGACGGATGTGGTGGACGATCACGGCGAGGTCGATGGTGATCACCAGCCACAGCACGCCGCAGGCGATCGCCCAGCCCGGGTGGCCGACCAGCAGGAACGCGATCGTTCCGAAGATCGCCCAGGCCAGTCCCCAGATACTCAGCCAGAACCGCGCCCGCAGCGCACTGCGCGCGGTCATCGGCTCACTGCCCGTACGCATCAGGAACCTCACTCCTCATGTGCAACGTACTCTTCGGCCTGACCGTTCTCCAAGCACGGGGTGCAGGCGGCCGTGACCGGGCGCCGTACCGGCACGGTCACACCAACGGGTGAACCATGGAGGGATGGGAACGGCTGTGCCCGCGTGGGCCGTTGGGCGGGCATGGAGCTGAGAATGCGGGCGGGGCATCAAGGGACGGGACCGGGGGCGATCACGCCGGACGGCTGCGCGGTGGAGCTCTACTCGCGGCTTCCGGTCGGGGAGGAGCCGGAGATCATCGCCGCGGCGGTGCCGGCCGGAGCGCACATTCTGGAGCTCGGCTGCGGGGTCGGCCGGATGAGCCATCCGCTGCTGGAGCGGGGATACACGATCACAGCGGTCGACGAGTCCCCGGACATGCTGGAGCGGGTCCGCGGGGCGCGCACGATATGCGGCCCCATCGAGAAGCTCGACCTGGAAGAGCGGTTCGACGTGGTGCTGCTGGCGTCGTTCCTCGTGCACGCCGGGGACGAGGAGGAGCGGCGCGCCCTGCTGCGGACCTGCGTGCGGCATCTCGCGGAGGGCGGCTGCGTGCTGATCCAGCGGGAGGGCGAGGACTACCACACGGACGTGCCGCGCGAGCGCGTCGACGCGAGTGGCTTCACCGTGCGGATCGTGTCGGTGGAGCCGATGGGTGACGGCACGAACTCGGTCCGCGCGGAGTACGAATTCCCGGAAGCGACGTGGACGCAGACGTTCCGGGCCCGGCCGCTGACCAAGGAGGAGTTCGAGGAGGCGCTGGGGGAAGCCGGCCTGAGAGTGGACGCGTACCTGACGGAGGATCGGGTGTGGGTGAGGGCTGTGGCGGTGGCAGGGGCTTGAACGTCGTGACCCGCTGAACAGGGGAGTCGGCGTGTGAGGTGAACGGGAATCCGGCCAGGGAGGCGATGAGTTCACGAGCGGTGCCGGGTCTGTCGCGCTGACAGAAACGCACACCGCTTCACACGGGAGACCCCGACGTCCGAGACCATCGCCGCCTCCGATGCCTCAGCCGCACCCGCAGCGCAGACGCGCTCTCACCGCGGCCGCGGTCTCCTCCGTCACGCCAACTTCCCTGTGCCGGTGGGTCAGCGCCGTCAGTTACGGCCGCCCCGGCCGCCGGGCCGACGGGAGCCGCCATCCGTCCCACCGAGCTCACTTGTCCCGCCGAACTCATGTGTCCCACCGAGCCCATCTGTCCCGTCGAGCTCACGCGTCGGGTCTGGCTCGGCCGCCGAGCCCATCTGAACCATCCGGGCCGACCCGTCCACCCGGGCCAACGCGGCCACCCGCACCCGCCGGGCCGCCGAGGCCGCCAAGTGCGCGGAGACGCTCCAGTTCGCGGCGGTCGCGCTTGGTCGGGCGGCCCGCGCCACGGTCGCGGATGCCGACGGGGGCCAGGACCTTGCGGGGCGGGCGCGGCTGGCTGTTGTCGAGATAGCAGACGACGGCCACCGGAGCGCCGACCCGCTTGCGGATCAGCCGCTTGACGACGACGACACGCTCCCAGCCTTCCTGCCGGATCCGTACCTCGTCACCGACGCGTAGGGCATGGGCGGGCTTGACCCGTTCGCCGTTCAGCCGCACATGGCCGCCACGGCAGGCCGTGGCGCCCTGGGAGCGGGTCTTCACCAGCCGCACGGACCAGATCCAGCTGTCGATGCGGACGCTCTCGCCGTGCGACGGACCGGCCGCCTCGGCGGCGGCGATCGCGGCTGCCGTCGCGGCGGCGGCCTGCGGATCGTCGGCCCCGGGGGCGTCGCCACCCCGGTGCTCGGGGGCCCGCTGGTCCCCCTGGGCGGTGGCCGGGTCGGGCTGTGGGGCGTCGGCGGACCCGGTGGGGTCGGAGGGGAGGGACGAGCCGGTCGCCCCCGGTGCCGCCTCGACCTTTCGGGTCCCGCCGCTGCCCGTCTCGTCGATGCGATCGGAAGCCATGTACTTGACCTTAGCTCCCCCGGCGGGGTGCGCCCGAGCGCTTTTCGTCCGCTTCCCGGCGTCTTCCGGCGTCTCCCGACTCCTCCCGTCGCGTGCGGCTCCGGGCCGGCCGCCGATGTGGCCGCCGGGCGGCCGTCACGGCGACGGCCACGGATCTAGGGTGGGTGCATGGACAGCAGCGCCCCCGCAGGTCCGGGAGGTCCGGCAGGTCCGCCGAGCCCGGCAGGTCTCGCAGGGGCCGCAGGTCTCAGCGGTCTCGCCGTCCTCGATCAGCGGATCGCGGGCTGCCGGGCGTGCCCTCGGCTGGTCGCCTGGCGTGAGGAGGTGGCCCGGACCAAGCGCGCGGCCTTCGCCGACTGGACGTACTGGGGACGGCCGGTGCCGGGCTTCGGCCCGCCGGACGCCCGGCTGCTGATCGTGGGCCTCGCACCGGCCGCGCACGGCGGGAACCGCACCGGCCGGATGTTCACGGGCGACCGTTCCGGGGACGCGCTGTTCGAGGCGCTGTACGACGTGGGGCTCGCGTCCCGGCCCACCTCGGTCACCGCCGACGACGGCCTGGAGCTGTACGGGGTCCGCGTCACCTCGCCCGTGCACTGCGCGCCGCCCGCCAACAGACCCACGCCTGAGGAACGCGACACCTGCCGTCCCTGGCTGGTGCAGGAACTGGGCCTGCTGAGGCCGACATTGCGTGCGGTGGTCGTGCTCGGCGCCTTCGGGTGGCAGGCGGCGTTGCCGGCGTTCGCGGCGGCGGGCTGGACGGTGCCGCGACCGAGGCCCGCCTTCGCGCACGGCGCACGCGTGAGGCTCGCCGCCCCGGCCGACCCCTCGGCCCCCGGCCGCGCGCCCGCCCTCGACCTCTTCGGCTGCTTCCACGTCAGTCAGCGCAACACCTTCACAGGCCGTCTCACGCCGGAGATGCTGCGGGACGTGCTCCGCGAGGCGGCGGGTGCGGCAGCGCGAAATTGACGGCGCGAGGCCGTCGCGGCGATGCCACGGCGCTCCGATGGGCCCACGCGGAGATCGAGCCGTACGACCACGGCATGCACGCGCGCTGCCGGTGAACCGGCCCGCTCAGGGGCGCCACACGTACCGTACGTCCGGCTCCCGTTCCTCGTTGCCGCTGCCGTCGGTGCGCTCGACGGCGACGAAGCCGTGGCGTTCGTAGAAGCGGTGGGCCGGAGTGTTGACCTGGAAGGTCCACAGGGTCAGGCCGTTCGGGCGGCGCTGCCGGGCGAGCTCCAGGAAGCGGTCCCCGACACCCCGGCCGCGCCGGTCCGGGTCGAGATAGAGCTGGGAGAGCTGGTCACCGTCGAGCACCAGGACGCCGATCAGACCCTCCGCGGTCTCGGCGACCTCGGCGACCCAGGTCTCGCGCAGCGGCACCACGACGTCGCGGAAGTACCGCCGTACCTCGTCGTCGGAGCGCGGCCGGACGACCGTCGGTAACGCGGCGGCGAACGACCGCAGCCACACGTCGGCGGCGGGACCGGCGTCAGCCGCCACGGCGCGGCGGAGCGCGACCCGGCTCACCCGCAGGACCCGTCGGGAACGACGGCCGTGGCAGTGATCTCCACCAACTGCCCCGTGTACCCGAGGCAGGCCACCCCGAGGAGTGTCGACGCATGCGGACCGACGCTCAGTTCGGACGCCTCGACGACCGCCCACACGGCGGACAGCACTTCGGGCTCGCCGCTCACGACGTACACGTCGGTCGACACCACCTGAGTCAAGTCACTGCCCACCGCGCGCAATTGCTCCCGCAGGTTCGCGATCACCCGCTCGGCCTGCCGCACGGGATCCCCTTCACCCACGAGCTTCCCCTCGGGATCGAGCGGTACGGCCCCGGCCAGGAAGGCGAGCCTTGTGCCGGCCTCGACGACGGAGGCGTGGGAGTAGGCGGGCGGAGGGAAGAGGGAGGGGACGGTGACGCGCTTGATCATGGGTTCGCTCCTGACGTCGAGAGCGGGGCGCACGGCCTTACCACGGCACGGAGGGACCGGCCGACGGGGCGCCGCGCCCCCGCGCGGGCGTGCGGCGGCCGACCCGCCGATCATCGGCGTCCGCGCCGCAGCACGCATCCGAATTTCCCGGGCCGCCGACGCCGCGCCGACCGCCTGACGCGACGGCGTCAACACGGGCCGTCCCCTGCCGTTTCGTCATCCGGGACCGTCACGCTGACGTGTGAACTCGGCCTCCCCCGTCTGGCTGAAAGCCGCCCCGACCCGAGCCAGGCGGACAGGGCCTCACACCAGCAGCGCGACGGATCGATCACCGCCGTTTCCGTCAGGTGAACCTGGCGTCGGCGCGGGTCGGCACGTCCAGCACGCCGGAACCGCCCAAATCGCTCCGGTCCCTGGGCCTTGATACGCCGCTTTCCGGTCGTTCTTGATGTATTCCGCCGCATGTACAGTCCGGCTTTCGCCAGAAGGCGACGTACGACCCGCGCGGCCGCGCCATGAACACGGTGAGCAACACATGAAGAAGGCTCTGCTGACCACTGGGCTGACCGGGATTCTGGTCGTGGGGAGTGGCGTACCGGGTCTGGCCGTCTCCGACACCGCGTCGACGACGCTCCCCGGCACGGGCGCCAAAGTCGTGGCCAACGCCTGGCACTGCAACGCCTACGCCGACAAGTGCTCCTTCAAGACGTCGACCAAGACCACGAAGGGCGGAGCGAAGTACAAGGTCAGCAAGATCACCAATGTGGCGACGGTGAAGGCCAACGGATGGCAGGCCACGCTCTCGCTGAGCCCGAGCGGCACGCAGGTCAGTGAGAACACACGCCAGGTCAGCTGGACCAACGAGAACACCTGGATCGCCGACATCAGCGGCATCGCCGATCCGGGCGGTTCGATGAACACCAGCATCACGACCTGCTCCGACGGAGGGGCCTTCAAGGCCGGCGTCAAGGCGTTCGCCTCCGCCTGCGCCAACGACTGACCGCGGTCAGCCGTGAAGAACAGCATTCCCCGCCCCAAGGGCCGTGGTCACCAGGTGCTAGCCGGTGTCGTGGTGGCGGTCGCCGCGGTGCTGGGCGTCTCGATGTACAGCGGCGGCACGGTCGAGCGGCCTGCCCCTCCCGGTGGCGGCCTGGCCGAGCAACTGGACGCCCTGCGCGGTGCCAATGACCTCGTACGTGCCTCACGTGTCGATGCCGGACGGGATCCCGCGCTGTATCCGACGGCCTACGGACGGCTGGAGGCATCGCTGCCCGGCCGCCCGACGGGGGACCCGCTGCCCGTGATCCGGCCCGCCGCCCTGGCGGCTCTCGCCCGGGCCGACATGCTGGACACCCCCGCCTGGCGTGCCCACTACGTGTGTCTGTCACTGTCCGGCTCCTCCGGCCTGATGGGGCCGAAGTCGGCCGAAGCGGCAGCCGTCCTGACACGGGCGCGGGTGCGGGAGCAGGCCGAGAGAGAGGCACTCGCCTATGTGCGGGCGCCGGACCGCGCGGACGACCGCCTGACCTCCCTCGCCACCCGTGCCGCCTTTCTGAGCACCCTGACATGCCTGGGCCGCGAGGACGAGGTGCCCCGTGCCGGCCTGGACCGACTCGCGGCGGACACCGCGCGTGCCGACCAGCCCGTGCCGGTGCTCTACGCGGTCGAGGCCCTGCGCGCGGCAGGCGTACGCGGCCGGACCGCACGGGCTCTCCGCGACGCCGACGCACGGCTGGAGAGGGAGGACTGCACCGGCCTGGACCCCATCCAGCGAGCCGCTCTGGCCCTGCTGCGGCAGCGGCTCCCACAGTCGGCACGACGCTGTCTCCGACCCGCACTGCGCGACCCGGACCCTCAGACGCGGTGGCTGATCCGGCGTGCCCTCACCATCGGCGCACCTTCGTCCGCATCCGACCGGTCACTTCCCCCTCCGGTGAGCAGCATCCGGTCCGACGGGGCTTGTCTCCAAGTCGCCGGCCCAACTGGGCACGCTCACCGCCACCTACAACGCCGCACGCGCCCTGACCGCACGTGCCCAGCAGGAGCGGGTGCCGGGCTGGTTGAAGAAGCGGCTGCGGCAGATGGGCTCGGACAGTCACCTCGATCCGTCCGACCGGGTGCTGCTCGCCATGACCTGTCACCGGTTGTCCCTCTCCTGCGGACGGCAGGCCGAGAAGGGTGCCGAGGAGGCGGCCGCGCTGAAGGTACCGGCACGCCTGACGACGGAGAACCAGCGCGGCTGGTACGGCGCCATGGCCGCACGGGCCGAGTTCGGACTGGCCTGCCGCCGAACCTCCGTCGCGTCGCCGTCGGGCGAACACCCCACGCCCTCGTCGCGTTCGCTGCGCACCGTCGTCCTCCTGGCCGACGCGGGCTGTGCGGCTCAGGCGGCACGGCTCGTGGAGGGGACCGACCTGTCGGCACAGGCCAGGAAAGCGCTGGCGGAGGGGAATCTCGTGACCGCGTCGGACGCCGTCCAGGCAGCGCTCGTCTCGGACCAGAGCATCCCGCAGGCCTTCTGGAGTGAACTTCCCGGCCTGCTGAACCGGTATCGCGACGTCAGATTTCCGGACCTGTACGCACCTTCGCCGGGCGAGGCCGCTACCGCGGACGCGACCAGGGCCGCGTACTACCTCCTCGCCTGAGGAGCCCCGGCCCGACGCACCGAGCCCGGATACCCCGACTTTCCTCGTCAGAAGGGCAGCTGTCGTATGACACCCTCCCCACCGTCCGTCGCACCCTCCCCACCGTCCGGCACAGCCTCCCCGCCCGCCGTCGTGGTCGTGGAGCACCAGCGGCGGGTGGCCGCGGTCACGGGGGCGCTGCAGGACGACGGGTTCTCGGCGTCCGCCGTGTCCGACCGGGTGCGCAACCTGCCCGGGCTCTTCGGCGTGGCGGACCTGGCGATGCGGGGAGGGGTGCTGGTTCTCGCACTGGGCGCCCTGGGGCTCGGTGCGGTGCGGGCCGGGGACAGCGCGCGAGCGCGGCTCGGTCAGTTCGCCGTCCTGCGGATCCTCGGCACCGGGCGCCCGGAGCTGCGCAGGATTCTGCTCGGCGAGGCGATGCTGTCGGGGGTGGTGGCGGGGTCGGCCGGGGCTGCCCTCGGGACCGTGTTCTCCGTCGCGCTGGTCGGGCAGCTCAGTGAGGTGCTCGGCCTGCCCATCACCGTCGCCGACGCCCTGCCCGGGCCCGCCTGGGCAGCCGCGGCGCTCCTCCTGCCCGCCGTGGGTCTGGCCGTCGGAACGCTGCTGGGCAGTCGTGAGGCTCTCCGCCGGGATCCCTATCTCACGGTGCGGGCGCACAGCTGACGCCGCGAAGCGCGGCCGTCGTCCGGAGGAACTGACGCAGGCGGCGTGCTCGGAGAGCACGGGAATGACCGGGCCCTCCCCGCCCCGCACCCGTTGAGTTCGTGAGGAGCGTGGCTCTTCTCGCGGTCGCCCGTCGAGTGCGGGGGCCGGCGCGCGGTTGCTCGCCGGCGCCGTTGTGGGCATGTGCTTGTTGGTCGGGTGCGCGGTCGGCGCCGCCTGGCGTGGCGCGCGCCGGGGCGGCTGCGGGAACTCGTCCTCCTCGTGGGCCGGGTGGCTGCTCGGGCTGCGGCGGGAGCGCCCATGCCCGCGAACTGGAGGCGTGGCGCGGTCGGTTCGGCTCGCCGGAGCGGGAGCTGCCGGTCGCCGCCGCCTGACATGAGGGCGGGCCCCGCCTCGCAGGGGCCCGCGCCACTGTCGGACCCTTCTTCGGGGCCTGCGCCACTGTCGGACCACCGACCGCACGAAGCCCGCGCCACCACTCCCGCACCCCGACCGCACGAAGCCCGCGCCACCACTCCCGCACCCCGACCGCACGGGGCCCGTGTCACCGCCCGTACGGGGTCCGTGTCGCCGTCAGTTCCCCACGCGTACCCACACCGGTGCGTGGTCCGATCCCGCCACCCCCCGGCGTTCCGCGGGATCCGGTCCCACCGATGGCAGATCCGGGGCCTTGGAGCCCGGCAGTCCCGTGCCGGCTTCCGTCACCCGGCGGACCAGGCGGTGACTGCACAGGACGTGGTCGATCAGCTCGCGCCGCCCCGAGTTGATCCGCGAGAACCGCTGCTCGGCGGGGATCAGCGGCGCCGCGTTCCACAACCGGGCCGCGTCTCCCTTGTCGGCCGCCTTGAAGCCGGGCGTGCCGATCTCCGAACCGGGCGGCCCGAGCAGGATCTGCGTGGTCGCCGCCTGCGCCTCGTCGTTCAGGTCGCCCAGCACCAGCACGTCCCGGGTCCGCCCGTCGCCCGCCAGCAGCTTGTCGGCCAGCGCGCGCAGCGCCGTCGCCTCGGCGGTCCGCCGGAACAGGGCGTAGGCGCCGTAGCGTGCGCGTTCGCCCTCGTCACGCGGGTGGAAACGGTCGTCCGGGTACGACAGCAGCTTCGACTTCAGATGCGCCACCGCCACCGACAGCTCACCGGCGCGCACCGCCAGCAGTCCCCGGCCCGCCGCGGTCACCTCCGGTCCGGAGTCGTCCGCCTGCACCGGCCGCAGCGGCGCGGGGAAGCCCGTCGTGTCGGAGAGCACCACCATCGGCGTACGGCTGAGGAAGCCGACCCGGATGCCCCGGCCGTCGGCGTGTGCGGAGAGGGCGATGTGCCAGTTGCCGGCCAGCATTCCGGCCAGGTCCGCGAGGGCGTCCGGGTCCCCGACCTCCTGTACGCCGAGCAGGGCCGGGTCGAGTTCCGCGATCACCTCGGCCAGGGCGGCGAGCTTGGTCTCGTAGGCTGCCTTGTCCTTGGGGCCGTACGGCCCGCCGGGCCGGTACAGGTTCTCCAGATTCCAGGTGCCGAGCAGCATGCCGGGCTCCTTTCAGAGGCCGGACGGACGTCGTTTGGTCAGGCCAGCGTGCCCGCACGAGCGGTTCCTGGACAGACCCACGACGTGATCTGCCGTTCACTTCCCGCGGCCCACGGCAACTGACCCGACGTCAGGAGCCGATGGCGGCGCCCACCGTTCTCGTCCGGCAGTCGGCCGAGCGGGGCGCGGACGTCGTATCCAGGAGTACGACACCCGCGGCGGCGCCCTCCGTCACCGGGCCCGGGAAAACCTCTCGAAGATTTTCGTGGATCCGCGATGAGTTCCGTCGCGTCCGCCGGTCATCACAGGCAACGGGACCGTTGCACAGGAGGGGCCATGTCGCTTCCGGAGATCGCCTCGCGCGAGAAGTGGCGCAGGACGCGTCAGGAACTGCTGGTCAAGGAGAAGGCGGCCACGAGCGCGCGGGACGCGCTCAACGCCGAGCGGCGTCGGCTGCCGATGGTCGAGGCCGACACGGAGTACGTGTTCGAGGGAGGCGACGGAAAGGCCACCCTGCTCGATCTCTTCGAGGGGCGGCGGCAACTGGTCGTCTACCACTTCATGTTTCCGCCCGAGTGGGAGAACGGCTGCCGCAGCTGCTCGGCGTTCCTCGACCAGGTCGGCCATCTGGCGCATCTGCACGCGCGCGGGACGACGTTCGCCGTCGTGTCGCGGACGCCGTACACGCGCATTCTTCCGTTCAAGGCGCGGATGGGCTGGACGCTGCCCTGGTACTCGTCGTACGGCAACGACTTCAATGTCGACTTCGAGGCGACGCTGGTGCACGAGGGCGAAGGTGTCGAGCGGCCCGGAGTGAGCTGCTTCCTGCGGGACCGGGACCGGGTGTTCCACACGTATTCGACGTACGAGCGCGGTCTGGACGGGCTCGGCTCGACCACCAGTTTCCTCGACCTCACCGCGCTGGGCAGGCAGGAGGAGTGGGAAGAACCCGCGGGGCGCGCGTCGGCATTCGGCGCACCGGCCGGCAGTGAGCGGATTCGCTACCACGACGAGTACGAGGAGTGAAGCGGAGGGTAACGGTCCACGCGGAGACCGGGCGGTCTTCCGCATGATCTGACGGTGAACGAGTGTCAACTACGTCTCAGTCGTGTCACTTGGCGAGGCGATTTCCCTTCCGGAAGCGTTAACTCCTACAAGTACGACGCTTTCTGGAGGTGCAGGATGACGAACGGGCGAATGGTGGTCGAACGCTTTCCCGCAGGCGGCCCGCGGGGCTCTTGGCCGGCGGAGGAGTTCGCGCAGGCCCGCCGCTCGGAAGGGCTGCCCGCCGAGGTCGTGATGGACCTGGCGACGGACACGTTCCTGGTGATCGTGCGAGGTGGCGACGGCACGGAGTGAGCCGGGGTCAGCCGGCCTTCGGCGCCGGCGTCCGCGCCGCGAACTGCTCGGCCTGCAAACCGTACAGCTCCGCGTAGACGCCGCCCTTGACGAGCAGTTCCTCCGGGGTTCCCGATTCCACGAGCCGGCCCTCGTCCAGTACGTGCACCAGGTCCGCATGGCGTACGGACGCCAGCCGATGGGTGATGAGCACGACCGTCTGGCCGGTCCCGGCCAGCGCGCGGATCTTGTCGAACACCTCGATCTCGGCGCGGGCGTCGAGGGCCGCCGTGGGTTCGTCCACGATCAGGATGCTGCCCCGCCGGTACGCCGCCCGGGCGATGCCGAGCCGCTGCCACTGGCCGCCGGACAGCTCGTGCCCGCCGCTGAAGTTCCGGGCCAGCAGCGTGTCCAGACCGCGCGGCAGATCGGCGATGACGTCCTCGGCGCCCGCCTCCGTGACCGCCGTCGCGAGCCGGTCCTCGGTCACCGGCGCCGAGGGGCGGCCCACGGCCACGTTCACCCGGGCGGTGAACGGCCACCGCTTGAAGTCCTGCGCCACCATCGCGACCCGTTCGGCGAGCCGGTGCCGGTCCGCGGTCGCCGCGTCGACGTCGTCCCACAGGATCCGGCCCCGGTCCGGCCTGTACAGCCCGGCGAGCAGCTTGACGAGGGTGGTCTTGCCGGAGCCGTTCTCGCCGACCAGCGCGATGATCCGGCCGAGCGGCAGCGTCAGGGTGACGTCGTCGAGCGCGGGACGGGTGGCGTCACCCGGGTAGCCGAACGTGACGTTCTCGAAGCGGATCTCCCGAGGGTTCTCCGGGAGTTCCGCGCCGCCGACCGGGATCGCCCGTTCGGCGGCCTCGACGTAGAGCCGTTCCAGATCACCCACGAAGAGTGCCTCCTCGTGCAGCTGGTTGATCTCCAGGACGAGCGTCTCCAGACTCGCCGAGCCGGTCCGTACGGCGATCACGGCCGTGCCCGCAACGGCCAGCGACATCGCCCCGGCGAGCAGCAGACCGCCCAGGGTGGCGTACGTCGACACCGTCGCGAGGCCCGTCCAGGCCGCCGCGATCAGGCCGGTACGCGCCGCGAGCCCGGCCAGCCTGGCCTGTTCCGCCTCCGCCGCCTCCGACATCGCCCGGAAGTGCCGCAGGAGGAAGGGGCCCACCCCGTGCACGCGGATCTCCGGGGCCGCCTCTGGCTCCGTCAGCAGACCGCTGATCAGGTGACCCGCGCGGGCGTGCTGCACCCAGGTGTGGAACGACTCGTAGCGGCGCCGGGCGTTGGTCAGCGCGCTCCAGGCGCTGGGCAGGGTCATCGTCACCAGCAGCGGGAGCAGCATCGGATGCAGCACGGTGAGCACGCCGGCCGCCGCGACCAGCGAGATCATCGCGTTCACCACCCGGGTGCCGTACATGATCATGCGTCGTGCCGAGGCGGCGCCGTACTGGGCGGTGTCCAGCAGCTTGTGGAAGGCGTGGTCCTCGATCGCCGCGAGCTCGACGGCCGCGGCCCGCTCCAGGTACCGCTCGGTGGCGACGCGCTCCACCTTGGGCTCCAGCCGGCCCGTGGCGTACGTCGACGCTGCCCGCAGCACCGCACCGATCAGCAGGACGACGGCGATCGTGGTCAGCGCGGGGACGGCGCCGCGCAGCCGGTCCGCGATGGGGCCGGTGCCCATCAGGTCGCCCAGCACGCTGTTGACCGCGAAGAGGCTCACCGCCTGTGCCAGACCCCGGCCCACCTCGGCCGCGAGCACGACCCGCGCGGCGCCGGGGTCGGCCTGCCGGGCCAGCCGGAGGCTCGCGGAGAGCAGTGCGGGCATCCGCGTGATCATGGCCCGGAAGCTGAGCTCCAGGAAGGCCTCCGCGTGCTGGTTCCAGCCCATGTCGTAGCGGAGGGGGCCGCCGAAGAGCAGTCGCTCCGACTCGGACACCTCCGGATCGCCCACGCCGCCCCTCGTCCCCACGGTCGACCTCCCCGATCGCGTACGAACGGCCACTATCGCGGCACGGTCGGCGGCTGGGCAGGGCGCAGGGTGGGGGCCGGGGTGTACGCCCGAGTGCGCGGGGTGCGGGCCGCGACGCCGGGGTCGGAGCGCGCGGGGGTGCGCGCCCGCGGCGCCGGGGGGCCGACGGGGGCCGGACGGTGGCAGCGGGGCCGGACGGTGGCAGCGGGGCCGGACGGTGACG
>NZ_JBSFCI010000026.1:0-50905 GCF_053593375.1 Streptomyces sp. NPDC002309
GGGGGTGTCCGCCCGCAGCGGTTGGCGCGTCAACCCGGGTAAGTCGGTGAGAGACCGATTCCGCGCCGTTCCGAGGACGGACACCCCCCGGCCCGGCCCCGACGCACCCACCACCCGAGGCGCGACAGCAACCCCCCACCGGACAACCACAGGCGCCGCAGGCAACACCCGGCACCCGCCCGCGCCTAGGCGAACACGACGGTCCGACGCCCGTTCAGCAGGATGCGCCGCTCCGCGTGCCACTTCACGGCCCGCGCCAGCGCCTGGCACTCCACGTCACGCCCGATCCCGACCAGCTGATCCGGAGTGACGTCGTGCCGCACCCGCTCGACCTCCTGCTCGATGATCGGCCCCTCGTCCAGATCCGCCGTGACATAGTGCGCCGTCGCGCCGATCAGCTTCACACCCCGCGCATGCGCCTGGTGGTACGGCTTGGCACCCTTGAAGCTGGGCAGGAACGAGTGGTGGATGTTGATGATCCGCCCGCTCAGCTGCTTGCACAGGTCGTCGGAGAGCACCTGCATGTAGCGGGCCAGGACGACCAGCTCCACGCCCTCCTCCCGCACGATCTCCAACAGCCGGGCCTCCGCCTGGGACTTGTTGTCCTTCGTGACCGGGATGTGGTGGAACGGAATCCCGTAAGTACCCACCAGCTCGGCGAACTCGGTGTGGTTGGACACCACCCCGGCGATCTCCACGGGCAGCGCACCCGTCCGCGCCCGGAACAGCAGATCGTTCAGGCAGTGCCCGAACCTGCTCACCATCAACAGAACGCGCATCTTGTCGTCGGCCCGGTTGATCTGCCACTCCATCTGGAACGAGTCACCGATCGCCGCGAAGCTGGCCCGCAGTTTCTCCACCGTCACCGGCGCCTCCGCCGAGAAGTGGACCCGCATGAAGAACAGCCCCGTGTCGTGGTCGCCGAACTGCTGGCTGTCCTCGATGTTGCAGCCGGTCATGAACAGATAGCTCGACACGGCGTGCACGATGCCCTTTTTGTCCGGGCACGACAGGGTGATGACGTACTGGTCGGCCGCCTCGGCCGGGGCTCGGTTGGGCTGCTCGTTCATGCACCACAGGGTCCCACACGGACCTGAGCGAGCAGAAACGAAACCGGCGACCCCGACCGCGTACGGCCCCGGCCACCTACGACCCCGGCCGCTACGGCCCTGGCCGCCTACGCCGACCGCGTCACGATCCGCAGCACCTCGAGCGTCCGCGGCGCCCCCTCGGGGTCGTCGCCGTCACTCACCGCCATCCGCACATGCGCGTCCCGAGCCGCCCGCACCGCTTCCGGCCAGGCCGGATGCTCCATGTACGAGGAGACCGGCGCGTCCGGGCCGACCTGGTGCATGATCCGCAGCACCCGCAGTACCGCGGTGTCGACCAGCGCGGCCTCCTGCGAGTCGCGGAATATCGTCCCGACGTATTTCTCTGCGGACCAGTGATCGAGCCAGGTGTCCTCGACCAGGCGGTACACGGCGTCGGTGACGTCCCCGTACCCCTCGACGCCCGCGAGCCAGACGTCCCGCTGGAACACCGGATCGGAAAGCATGTGCAGCGCGGAGCGCACATTGCTGCGCCAGCGCCACCACGGCATGTCGTTCAGTGGCATGCCACCCATCGTGGATGAGCGATGCCCGCGACGGGAAGGGTTCACCGAACCTTGCACTCCTTGCACACCTTGCACGGTCATCGATCGTACGTTCCTCGAAACGCGCTGTTCACAGGACCCCGCAATTCACCTGGATGTCACCTCTCATTGAACAAGGGTCACTCAGAGGTTAGTGATGTGGCGGAATCGTGTGGGTCCATGACCGGCAGGCGACACATCCGCAGCACGCTCCTCCCCGCACTCACCGGGCCCGCCAGAACCCTGCGCGCGGTGGGTGCCCTCGTGGCGTGCGCCTCACTCACCGTCGGATGCGGGGTCGTCCCGGGCCTGCCCGGCGGGGCCGGGGACGACCCGATCACGGTCATGACCTGGGCGCCGCAGGAGACCAACACCACGAACAAGCCCGGCATGCCGGCCCTGGCGCTCGCCTACGCCCGCCACGTCAACGCCAACGGCGGGATCGACGGGCGCAAGCTCAAGGTCGTGATGTGCAACGACCGCAACGACAGCGTGCACGCCGCGAAGTGCGCACGCCGCGCGGTCGAGGAGAAGGTCGCCGCGGTCGTCGGCTCCTACAGCCAGTTCGCCGACACGTTCTTCCCGATCCTGGAGGGAGCGGGCATACCGTACATAGGTGGCTACGGCATCACGAACGCCGAGTTCACCAGCCCGCTGTCCTACCCGGTCAACGGCGGCCAGCCCGCCCTCCTGGCCGGTCTCGGCACGCAGCTCGCGAGCGACTGCGGCCCCGTCACACTGGTCAGGCCCGACACCATCGCGGGTGACGAACTTCCCAATCTGCTCAACTCGGGCCTGGAGGCGGGCGGTCACACGGACGTGACGGACCTCCGGGCGGCCGAGGACGCCACCGAGTTCTCCACGCAGTCCCAGCAGTCCCTGGCCCGGGCCACCGAGGACCCGGGGAAGCGGGGCTGTGTGGTGCCGGCGCTCGGCGACCGCACCAACACCTTCATGGACTCCTTCCGGCGCGACCGCGAGGAATACCCCGACGTGCGCACGGGCACCGTCCTCGGCAGCGTCGACCAGACGGTCATCGACGCCACCGGTGGCGCGTCGAGCCCGTACGAGGGGGCGTACATCACCGGCTGGTACCCGGTGGAGACCGACAAGCGCTGGAACGGCATGAAGAGGGTCATCCGCGAACAGGCCTTCACCGACACCCGGATCGACCCCGCGGACGCGGGCGTGCAGACCACCTGGATCGCGTACACCGTCCTGGAGGCCGTCGTGAAGTCGCTCGGCGAGAGCGAGGTCACCGCCGACACGCTACGGCGCACCCTCGACGACGGCTTCAAGGTCACCACGGGCGGGCTCACGCCGACCCTGCGCTGGCAGTTCCAGGACGTGCTGGCCTCCGTGGGCCTGCCGCGCCTGGTCAACACCGACGTGACCCTCCAGAAGGTCAAGGAGGGCCAGCTGGTGGCGGACCGCCAGGGCTCCATCGACGTGACGGAGACCCTTCAGGGCACCGGGAACCAGGACTGACCTCCCGGCGCCCCGGCCCGTCACCTCACAGCTGGGTCGGCTGGCGCTCGGTCAGACCGTAGGTCCGGGCGATCGTGTTCCACAGCCTCGCCGCCTCGGCCTTCTGCGCCGTGGCGATGCCGCTCTCCCGGTTGCCGGCGGCGGTCTGGCCGGTGCTGCGGGCCTGCCCCTTCTTGCAGAGCTTGCCCTTCTGCCCGGCGACCTGGTCGGCCCACGCCGCGTAGTGGTTGTCGGCCGACTCGGAGGCCTTCCACGCCTTGTTGAGCGCGTCTGTCAGCGTGGCGTGGTCGGGCAGCTTGTCGACGGAGAGCCCGGCCAGGCTGGTGACCAGGCCCTTGCGCTGCTCGGCGGCTCCACGCAGGTCCTTGGCGGCCTGGGCGAGGTTGTCGCAGGACTTCACTTGAGCGACGGCGCTGATCACCGTGGCCCTGCTGTCACCGCTGTCGGCGAGCAGCTTGTCCAGGGCGACGGCCTGCTCCTTCGCCGGGTCGGCGGCGGGCGGGCCGGAGGTCTGCGGCGTCGTGGCCGGGGCCGAGGCGGCGACGGGCTTGGGATCGTCGCCGTCCTGCTCACCGCCGCCCCCCGCGAGCAACGCGCCGGCCCCGATGCCGACCACGGCGATGGCGACGCCGCAGGCCGCGATGAGCGGCACCTTGGAGCCGGTGCGGCCGCCGCCGCGGGAGTCCCGCGAAGCCCGCCGCCCCTGCGACGGACCGGGAGTGTCGTAGGACGGCTGCGGGGCGGCGCGGCCGGTGCTCGGCGGCCCCTGGTAGCGGGGCATGTGCTGGGTGGCGCCGGCCTGGCCGCCGTCGGGCCCGCCGCGGAAGAGGTTGTCGAACTCGGCGGGCGGCTGACGCTCCCCGTACATCCCCTGCCCGGGCACCGGCGGGATGTACTGCGTGGCGTCGGCGTCGGATCCGGACGGCACGGGTCCGGCCGCTCCGACGCCCTCCTGGGACCGGCCGAGGTAGGCCGTCGTCCCGGCGGGCCGGTCCGTCCGTCCGACGGACGGCATCTCGGGCGGCAGGGCTCCGGGCCCGACCGGCGGTATGTACTGCGTGGCGCCCTCGTCCACGGGGGCCGGGCCGGAGGCCATGGGCGGCAGGTAGTGGCCGGCGTCGGCCGGGACGGGCGGGATGTACTGGGTGGCACCGTCGTCGCCGGGCCCGCCCGGGACGGGGTACTGACCGCCGACCGGCGGGATGTACTGCGTTGCCCCCTCATCGGCGGGCATGGCCGGGACCGGCGGTATGTACTGGGTCGCCCCGTCGTCGGCCGGCGGCAGCGGCATCCCGTAGGCCCCGTAGGACGCCTGCGCGGCGTCGCCGTACGACGGACCGGGCACCCCCTCCTGCGGGAGCGCGCCCGGCTGGTCCTGCGCCGCCCACGGGGCCGGCTGCTGCGCCTGCCACGCGTCGGCGGGCGGGCTCTGCCAGTCCTGGCCCTGCGGCGGCGCCGGGGCCTGGTGCTGCTCGGGACCCCACGGCTGGCCCCATGCCTGGCCGCCGGGCGGCGCCGAGGCCGGGGCGGGACCACCCTGAGCGGCCCCGTGCCGCGGCCCGGCGGGCCCGTCGGCGAGACCGCCCGTCATACCCGGCAGCAGCGGTTCGCCACCGTCGGAGGGCAGCACGATGCCTTCGCGCGCGGGCCGCGCCGAGGGCTCCTCGCCCTGTCCACTCTGCGTCACCGGGACTCCTACGAAAGGGGGACCATCGGAATCGTCGGCTCACGCTACCGGGTCCCCCGAGCGGGTTGCCACGCAGCACGGGACCTGACCTCCCGCCCTGTGACCGCTGTAACAGAACCGGCCCGCGCCACGCTGCTTATGTCACCCCCGGCTCCCGGGCTCCTCGTTCTGCGCGCGGTCACGCCCGCGCGAGGCATTCTTCACGCGGCCGCCTGGAGATCCAGCCGGGCCCCGAACTCCCTTACCACGGACTCCTCCTGGAACGGCTCCAGCCGCTGCTGGAAGTCCTCCAGGTACTCGGCGCCCCGGTTGGAGCGGAGGGTCTCCAGCAGTTCGACCGCCTTCAGCCCCGTGTGGCAGGCCTGCTCGATCTCGCGCTGCTGCACCTGTGCCGTGGCGAGCAGCACATAGCCGATCGCCCGTCTGCGCGCCCGGGACTCGGGGTGGCCGTCGAGGGACTCCTGCGCGCAGCGGGCCGCCGCCTCGGCCTGGCCGAGGTCGCGGTGGCAGTGGGCCAGTTCGTCGGCGAGGTACGCCTCGTCGAAGTGCGCGATCCAGACGGGGTCGTCGCCGGAGGTGCCGTCCGCCTGGTCCATGGCGGTCACCGCCCGCCCGGCGGCCGCCTGGGCGGCGCGCGCGTCGCCGAGCAGGGCGTGGCCGCGTGCCTCGGCGGCGAGGAACATGGCCTCCGCACGCGGGGTCACGCGCCCTCGCGCCCCCTCCTGCGCCGCTCTCGCCAACTGGGCGATCTCCCGCGGGTTTCCGAGCTGCGCGGCCAGGTGGCTCATGGACGCGGCGAGCACATAGCCGCCGTAACCGCGGTCACCGGCGGCCTGCGCGAGCCGCAGCGCCTGGATGTAGTACCGCTGGGCCAGGCCCGGCTGCCCTGTGTCGACCGCCATGTACCCGGCGAGCTCGGTCAACCGGGCGACGGCGGCGAAGAGTTCGCGTCCGACGGTCTCCCGGTAGGAGCCGGCGAGCAGCCCGGAGACGACGCTGTTGAGGTAGTGCACGACGACGGGGCGCACATGCCCGCTGCCGTACTGGTGGTCCAGGTCGACCAGCGCCTGCGTCATCGCCCGCACGGCCGCGACGTCCGACTCGCCCACGCGCGGGCCGGCCGAGCGCGCCACCTGCGCGTCGGGCGCGGAGATCAGCCAGTCGCGGCTCGGCTCGACCAGCGCGGAGGCGGCGACGGACGAACCGGACAGGAAGTCCCGGCGCCCGACGTCGCTGCGCCACAGCTCGCAGACCTGCTCGATGGCTCCCAGTACCGTCGGCGAGAACTGGAGGCCGACCCCCGAGGCGAGGTTCTTGCCGTTGGCCATGCCGATCTCGTCGATCGTGACCGTACGGCCGAGTTTGCGGCCGAGTGCCTCGGCGATGATCGCCGGCGCACGGCCCCGCGGCTGCTGTCCACGCAGCCAGCGGGCCACGGACGTCTTGTCGTAGCGCAGGTCGAGACCGTGCTCGGCGCCGCACATGTTGACCCGCCGGGCGAGTCCGGCGTTCGAGCAACCCGCTTCCTGGATGAGCGCTTGCAGCCGTTCGTTCGGCTGCCGTGCGACGAGAGGCCTTGCGGCCATGGCGTACCCCCTGAGGCTGCGGTGCCTGCCCGCACACCGAGTTGTCGTGTCTTCCACGACCCGAGCCCTCCGCCCTGCGGGAGCGGGGAGTTCCGGCCGTGAAGATCAATGCCCCGCGGACATAACGAAAATGCGAGGCATGCGAGGATTGCCGGGGTACAGGCGGTTGCCGACCCCACACCTGGCTACCCAGCTCCCGCCGCCGTTCCTCCTGCGCGCCCCCGGACATGCACCCATGCGCCCCGAATGCCGAATCGATGCTCCTCCCCCGCGCGCGGTCCGGCCGTAACCCGGGGTGGGGCTGGGAGTTGTGTTCAGCGTGGAAGAGACGATCCCGGCCACCGAAGCCGCACAGATTCCGAAGCAGCGCGGGGAATCGCTGCTGGAGACCGCCGTTCGCTACGCCGAGGAGCGCCACTGGGACGTGTGCCCCGGCACCTGGCTGGAGAACGTCGGTGGAGTGCAGCGCTGCTCCTGCGGCGACGCCGCGTGCGGTGCGCCGGGGGCGCACCCCGCACGGCCGGACTGGGAGACGCAGGCCACCGGCAGCGCGACGGTCGCGCGGCGGATGTGGCAGAAGCAGCCGAACGCGTCGATCCTGCTGCCCACGGGCCGGACCTTCGACGCGATCTCCGTGCCGGAGACCGCCGGGTTCCTGGCCCTCGCCCGCATGGAGCGGATGGAGCTGACGCTGGGACCGGTGACGCTGGCGCCGGACCGGCGGATGCAGTTCTTCGTGCTGCCGGGCGCGTCGGTGAAGGTTCCCGATCTGGTCCGGAAGCTGGGCTGGTCGATCGGTTCGCTCGACCTGACCGCCCTCGGCGAGGGCGGGTTCGTGGCCGCGCCGCCGACCCGTTACGGCTCCCGCGGCGCCGTCCAGTGGGCCTGCCGCCCCACGCCCGCCAACCGCTGGCTGCCGGACGCCGAGGAGTTGGTCTCCCCGCTCTCGTACGCCTGCGGACGGGACCGCTGACCGGGTCCACGGAACGGGGCTCCGCTCAGGGTTCTCCGCTCAGGGCCCGGCCAGGGGACGCCCCTCGTGCACGGGCGAGCCGCGCGGTCTGCCCGGCTCCGAGGCGGACGAGCGGGCCACCGGGCTGTGGCGTCCTCGACCTGGCCGACGCGCGGCACTGAACGGGCGCGGGGAGGCGCCCCCGGGGGGCGCGTGGGCCGGGGCGCCGGTCAGGCGTCGAACGCCGACTCCAGGAACGGCTCGATCGCGGCGCGCCACGCCTCCGGCTGGTCGTAGTGGACGAGATGGCCGGCGTCGGCGACCTCGGCGTACTCCCCGCGGGGCAGGACGCGGACCATCTCCTGGGCCTCGGCCCGGCCCAGCTCGCCGTCGAGGCCACGGACGACCAGGGCGGGGCAGCGCACCTGCGCCAGCTCGTCCCAGTGGGCGTCGTACACCCAGGTCTCGCGGGATCGCAGCATCTGCCCGATGTCGAAGACCGGACGCCAGCCGTCCGGCGACTCGTGCATCACCTCGGCGTAGAACGTGCCACGGGCGGGATTCGGCCGCTCCACCCAGGGGTCGTCCTCGCCGAACCACTTGCGGACGTCGGCCAGGGTGGTGAAGGGGACGGGCCAGGAGGCGAACCAGTCGGCCCACTCGCGCTGCGAGGCCGCGCCGAGCGCTGAGGCCCGCATGTCGCAGATGATCACTCCACCGACCAGGTCGGGGCGTTTGGCGGCGAGCTGCCAGGCGGTGAGCGCGCCCATGGCATGGCCGATCAGGACGGCGGGGGCGAGGCCGAGCTGTTCGAGGGCGGCCTCGGCGTCGTCGACGTACGCCTCGCGGGTGTACTCGGCCTGCGGGGGCTTCTCGCTCTGGCCGTGACCGCGCTGGTCGAGCGCCACGGCGCGGTGACGTCCGGACAGCCAGCGGGCGGTGGAGGCCCAGTGCGAGGCGCGGCCCATCAGGCCGTGCAGTAACAGCACGCCGGGCGACGGGTGGGGACCGGCCGGCGCGGGGGCGGTGCCGGGGCCGGACTCCGCCGGAACGGGGTCGGGGAGCGCTTCCCGGCCGGGGCCGGACTCCACCGGGTCGGGGCCGGATTTGGGCGGGTCGCCGAACTCCCAGGCCGCGAGTCGTACCCCGCCCGCCCCGGTCACGTCGATGCGTCGCGCCATTGGTGCCGGCACCCCCCAAGCTCCGCTCGGACCCGCTCGTACCTGCGCTGGTCGTGGTCGTGCTGTTCGCCCTACGGCTGTACTACCCCTGCCGGCGCCACCGGCTCCACTTGTCGTACTGGTCGTACCGCGCACCCCTCGCGACCGGTTCTGTCACGGCAGACTATCGAATGGGCATTCGAGAATGGGCTTTCTGCGGCCAACACCCCTCGTTTGAGTGACGCCGCTCCAGGAATGATCCCGGCGCCCCAGGGGAGATCTTCAGCGGGAGGCGGACCGCTCGGGGAAAAACGGTCCGAAGGGGCCGACCCTGGGAGCTCGGGGCTCCGGGTCGGAACAGGGGAGGACAGGCCCCGGCGCCGCACGGCGCCGGGGCCCTCCACACGACTCGGCACATCCCCACCCCGCCCCCTCAGGCCCTCCGCTCAGGCGACAGCCTGGCACGCCCGACGGCCCGGCGCTGCGATTCGGCATACCGAGTCCAGGATTCGACGAGATCGACCAGAGGCCGCGGCCCACCCCCGCGGAGGTCGACCGGGACACACAACTGCCCTTCGCCTCCGGCGAGTTGAGAGCTCAGCGCTTGGCGACGAAGACGTGGGACGCCACGTCCGACTCCAGTTCGGCCGCCTCGCCGCCGCTGCCGACCAGGACGCCACCCGCCGACTCCGTCACGCTCACCACCGAACCGGGCTGCACACCCGCCCGGCGCAGCGTGTACATCAGCTGCGCGTCCGTCTGGATCGGCTCACCGATACGGCGTACGACCACGGTCTTGCCCTCCAGTCCCGGGTCGAGGTCGGCCAGCGAGACCATGCCCTCGTCCAGGAACGGATCGGCACCGTCCTTCTCGCCCAGCTCCTCCAGACCCGGGATCGGGTTGCCGTACGGCGACTCGGTGGGGTGACGCAGCAGCTCCAGGACCCGGCGCTCCACCGCCTCGCTCATCACGTGCTCCCAGCGGCAGGCCTCGGCGTGCACCTGCTCCCACTCCAGGCCGATCACGTCGACCAGCAGGCACTCCGCGAGGCGGTGCTTGCGCATCACCCGTGTGGCCAGCCGGCGGCCCTCGTCCGTGAACTCCAGGTGCCGGTCGCTGGCCACGGACACCAGGCCGTCGCGCTCCATGCGCGCCACCGTCTGGCTCACCGTCGGCCCGCTCTGGTCCAGCCGCTCGGCGATGCGGGCACGCATGGGGACCACACCTTCCTCCTCCAGCTCGAGGATGGTGCGGAGATACATCTCCGTGGTGTCGATCAGTCCGGACATACGTGCCCCTCGATTAGCTCTTCCGGAGGCTCGACCGCTCTCCGGCGCGTGCGCTGGCCCTGGCATCAATTCTGCCGGATAGCACCGACAACCGTGCCGCGCCGCCGAAACCCGGGGGCTTCATGCTGGTGCACGACCCCCACTGCGCACGCACGAGCGCCGCCCCCACTCCCGTATTGACATCTCACTGGTCCAGACCGCACGGTGATCCGCGACACAGTGCGACAGCGCGAAAGCGGAGCGAAGGAGCTCATATGGGCGACAGCACGCCGGCCGACCGGTACCTCGACGCCGCGATCGGTCTGCTGCAGCGCGTCCGCGCGGAGGAGACCGAGACGGTCGCCGCCGCCGGGGCGCTCCTGGCCGACACCGTCGCCTCCGGCGGCCGGCTCTTCGCCTTCGGCGCCGGGCACTCCTCGCTCGCCGCCCAGGACGTCGTCTACCGCGCCGGCGGGCTCGCGCTGATGAACCTGCTCGTCGTACCCGGCGTCGTCGGCGTGGACGTCATGCCCGCCACGCTCGGCTCCGCCCTGGAGCGCGTGGACGGCCTCGCCACCGCCGTCCTGGACTCCTCGCCTCTGCGCGCGGGCGACGCCCTCGTGATCATCTCGCTGTCCGGCCGCAACGCCCTCCCCGTGGAGATGGCGCTCGGCGCCCGCGCGCTCGGCGTCCGGGTGATCGGCGTGACCTCCGTCGCCTACGCCGGCGAGACCTCGTCGCGGCACTCCTCCGGCACGTACCTCAGGGACCACTGCGACATCGTCCTCGACTCGAAGATCGCGGTCGGCGACGCGGAGCTCACCCACGACGCCGTCCCCGCCCCCTTCGCCCCCGCCTCCACCGTGGTGACCTCCGCCCTCCTCCAGGCCGTCATGGCCACGGCGGCCGTCGACCTCGCCGAACGCGGCATCGAGCCCCCGCTGCTGCGCTCGGGCAACGTCGACGGAGGCCACGAGTGGAACCGGCGGGTGCTGGAGGAGTACGGGGACCGGATCTTCTACCGCCACTGAGCCCCTCGGGGCGCTGATCGAAACGGCCTCGACCGAACCTGCCCGGGACCGGACCGGCCTGATCGAACCTGCCCGGGACCAGGACCGGCCTGATCGAACCTGCCCGACCGGGACCGGGCCCCTCAGTCCCGGCGCTCCTCCAGGAGTCCCGCCAGGTCCAGCGCCGCCCCGATACGCACGGCGACATCCTCGGCGTACACCGTGTCCGAACGCTCGAACGCGCTCCGCCCGCTGCCCCGCAGGAACGTCACGACACCGAGCGTCCGACCCCTGCTGCGCAGCACCGCGCACAACGCGTGCACGGAGTCCGCCGGCCACTGCCGGGACACCGCCCACGCCCGCGCCTGCTCGGCCGACACACTGCCGACACTCGCCCGGACGGTGCCGGCCCGCTCCACGCACTGCACCGCCGGATGCCCCCCGCCGTACCGCGCGGGCAGCCCCGCGCGGCCCGAGAGCAGAGCCGGCCCCGGCGCGCCCGAGGGCGTACCCGCCACCCGGACCAGCCGCACCGGACCGACCGGCTCCGCCTCCGACCACGCACCGCCGGCCACCCGGTCGATCAGCGCGTGGTCCGCGAAACCGGCCAGCGCGAAGTCCAGATGGACCGTCGCCGCCTCCGCCGGGTCCTCGCAGTCGGCGGCCGTACGCGCCGCACGGTGCAGCTGATTGCTCCGGAACCGCAGCAGCGCCGCCTCCTGCTCGCCCTGCTTCGCCTCCGTCACGTCCTGGAACAGCCAGCCCACCCCGAGCGGAACCGGCTCCTCGGCCAGCGGCGAGGCCAGCCGCAGAAAGCCGCTCCGCCAGCATCGCCGCTTCTCGCCCTCCGGCGTGCGCACACTCACCCAGATCTCGGCCGGGGCAGGCGGCGCGCCCTCGCCCAGCACATGCGTCAGCGCGCCCTCCAGCTCCTCCACACCCTGCGCCAGCAGCTCACCCAGCGGCCGGCCCAGCGCGGACGTGCGCCCGATGCCCAGCGCGCGGGCCGCGTGCGCGTTCACCACGGCGGGCCGCAGATCCGCGTCGACCAGGACGACACCCCAGCCCGCGTCCTCGAACAACGCCTCGCTCAGCGCGATGGACCGCTCCAGATCGATCTGCGCGTGCACCTCGCTGAACGCGCAGTACAACCCCGCGGGCTTGCCCTCCGGCCCCCGCACCGCCGCCGACTGCGTCCGCACGAGCACCCGCCCGCCGTCCTTCGTCAGCAACGCGAACTCGTGCACCTGACGGCCCGGCGCGTTCATGGCGGACAGCAGCCGCCCCTCGACCTCCTCGGCGTCGGCGCTGCGCACCGCCCATCCGGCGAAGCCGTGCCGGCCCACCGCCTCCTGCGCCGTCCAGCCGAGAATGCGCTCCGCCTCGCGGTTCCAGTGCGTCACGACGCCGTCGGCGTCGAAGGCGCACAGCGCCGCGTCCATGCCGTCCAGCAGGGCGGTGAGCAGCTCCGAACCGCCCGAACTCCCCGGACCGTCCGGACCGCCCGCGCCCTCAGGCCCGTCCGGACCCTCAGGCCCCTCGGGACCCTCCGGGCCGTCCGGACCTCCGGGACCGGGCTCGTCCGGTCCCAGTTCGTCCGTGGTCCCACTACGCCGGGAAGCACTCACCTGGACCCCCTGCAGGCTGCGTCAGCACGAGCGGCGCGTCGGTTCGTGCACTTGCCATCATTCAACTCGAACGTGACGCAGCCCACACATGGTTCCCACAAGATTGCGGGAATCGTTGCGCGGCGAAAACCGCACACCAACCGAGGGACAACCGCCCACTAACTCTCGATGACCGAAAGCCGCAGGTCAACCCACTCGTGCCGGTCCCCCGGGAGCACATACCGGTCAACCTCGACGAACCCACGCGACTCGGCGAACCGCAGCCCGTCCCGGTTGGCCGCCGACACACAGGTCTCCACCACCTCGGCGCCCAGCACGCGCGCGTGCCCGAGCCCGTTGTCGTAGAGCAGGCGCCCGGCCCCCCGCCCCCGCCACTCCGGGAGCACCCGGGCGATCACGGTCACCGCCCCGCCCTCCTGCCCCGCCGGCCGCACGGTCGAGCACCCCACGAGCACGTCCCCGACGTACGCGTTCTCCAGCCGGTACCGCCCGCCCCGCTCCCGCACCTCGTCCAGGGACAGCGCGCCCGGCGGCACCACGGTGTTGTGCACATGCCGCCACTCCTGAAGCATCCGCTCCCCGTCGACGACCTCGATCCGCAGCCCGTCGACGGGCCCGCGCCGCGCGTCGACCTCGATCTCGATCCTCATCCGCGCGTCCGCCAGCCCGCACACCATCATCGTCGCGGCCGGCCGCACCTCCCCGAACACCCGGCGCAGCGCCGGCCAGCACGGCTCGAAGTCCGCGCGCTCCGGCAGGAGGTACCGCACCCGCACGACATCCGCGAACGTACAGCCGGCCGCCGCCAGTGCCGCGCCCACGTTCCGCAGGCACTGCTCGGCCTGCTCCACGACGTCGTCCGAGATCTCCATGGTCGCGTAGTCGAACCCCGTCGTCCCCGACACATGGACCCGGTCCCCGTCGACGACGGCCCGCGCGTACCCGATCGACTCCTCGAACCCCGACCCACCCAGCACAGCCCACCTCTTCGCCATGCCCAGAAAGCTAGCGCGGAGCCCGGAGACCAGCGGGAACCGGAGTCCGTCAGCTTCTCGGAAAAAACGGTTGAAGGCCGCCGGATCGCTTCTTAAAGTGGCGCGTACACGGAAGGGAGGTGGTTCGGCGAATGTATGAATACCGGACGCGTGAGGTGGCTGCGGGCTAGCGGCCCGTCACCACGCTCTGTGCGGTGCCGGACCCGCACGTGAAAGGCGCGTGCAGCCGGCCCAATCCCAGCAGTCACCCGACCCGCGAGTCGCCGGTACGTCCGGCCGGCCCCTCCTCGGAGGAACCGGACTCGCGGGTCGTCTGCGTTCGAAGGGCCTTCCGCGGGGTCAGCGGGCGATGTCGTCGAAGCCCTCGATGGAACGGGGGTCGCGGGGGCCCGGGCCGATGTAGCGGGCCGAGGGGCGGACCAGGCGGCCCGTGCGCTTCTGTTCGAGGATGTGGGCGGACCACCCGGCCGTGCGGGCGCAGGTGAACATGGACGTGAACATGTGGGCGGGGACCTCGGCGAAGTCGAGCATGATGGCCGCCCAGAACTCGACGTTGGTGGCCAGGACCCGGTCCGGGCGGCGGTTGTGGAGCTCCTCCAGGGCCGCCTTCTCCAGGGCCTCGGCGACCTCGAAGCGGGGTGCGCCGAGTTCGCGGGCGGTGCGGCGCAGGACGCGGGCGCGGGGGTCCTCGGCGCGGTAGACGCGGTGGCCGAAGCCCATGAGGCGCTCGCCCCTGTCGAGGGCCTGCTTGACGTAGGCCTCGGCGTCGCCGGTGCGTTCGATCTCCTCGATCATGCCGAGGACGCGGGAGGGGGCGCCGCCGTGGAGGGGGCCGCTCATGGCTCCCACCGCGCCGGAGAGGGCCGCCGCGACGTCGGCGCCGGTGGAGGCGATGACCCTGGCGGTGAAGGTGGAGGCGTTCATGCCGTGTTCGGCGGCGCTGGTCCAGTAGGCGTCGACGGCGGCGACGTGCTTGGGGTCGGGCTCGCCGCGCCAGCGGATCATGAAGCGCTCGACGACGGTCCCGGCCTTGTCGATCTCGCTCTGGGGAACCATCGGGCGGCCCTGGCCGCGGGCGGACTGGGCGACGTAGGACAGGGCCATGACGGCGGCACGGGCGAGGTCCTCGCGGGCCTGTTCGGCATCGATGTCGAGGAGGGGTTTGAGGCCCCAGACCGGGGCGAGCATGGCGAGGGCGGACTGGACGTCGACGCGGATGTCCCCGGAGTGGACGGGGATGGGGAAGGGCTCGGCGGGCGGCAGTCCGGGGTTGAAGGCGCCGTCGACGAGCAGCCCCCAGACGTTCCCGAACGAGACGTGACCGACCAGGTCCTCGACGTCGACACCCCGGTACCGGAGGGCGCCGCCCTCCTTGTCCGGTTCGGCGATCTCCGTCTCGAACGCGACGACTCCCTCGAGTCCGGGTACGAAGTCGGACATCAGGCGGCTCCTCGGATGTGTACGACAGATGGTTGCGGGCCACGGGAGTGGTGCGGCACCCCGTGTACGTGTGCGTGCGGTTGGGGACCGGAGGGGCGGTGGGGGCCGGTGAGGTGGTGGGGACCGGTTGTGCGGTAGTGGTGACCGTGTTTCGGGCGGGAAAACGGGTGATCGCCCAAAGGATCCACGGTCGGCTACGGACTCGCGGTCCCGGGCGGTCATGAGGGTGATGCCCCGTGAGGCGGGCGGTCACCCAACCGGATCGGCATCTGCACGATATCCCCGGGTGACATCCTTGGGGAGCTGTGGCGGCACTCGGTGCCGCCACGTGAGGAACGCCCCGTACCGACGGTCCGCCGTGTATACGGCAGGATGACCGGGTGACCGACGAACACGGTGTGCCCGATCCCGCCGCGATGCGCAAGCACTACCGGGAGGCGGGGCTGTCGGAGCCCGACCTGGCCGCGACGCCGTGGGAGCAGTTCGCGCGCTGGTTCAAGCAGGCCGCGACGGAGGGCCGGCTGTTCGAGCCGAACGCCATGGTGGTCTCGACGGCGGACGCGCAGGGCCGGCCGAGTTCGCGCACGGTGCTGCTGAAGCACTTCGACGAGGCGGGCTTCGTCTTCTACACGAACTACGACTCCCGCAAGGCGGGCGACCTCGCCGAGAATCCGCATGTCTCGCTGCTGTTCCCGTGGTACACGATGGCCCGTCAGGTGATCGTGAACGGTGTGGCGCGGCGCACCGGCCGGGACGAGACGGCCGCGTACTTCCGCACCCGCCCGCACGGTTCGCAGCTCGGCGCGTGGGCGAGCGCCCAGTCGTCGGTGATCGGCTCGCGCGCGGAGCTGGAGGCCTCGTACGCGGAGCTCGCGGCCCGTCATCCGGAGGGGGAGCGGGTGCCGGTGCCCGCGCACTGGGGTGGTTTCCGGGTGGCGCCGCGGACGGTGGAGTTCTGGCAGGGCCGTGAGAACCGGCTCCACGACCGTCTCCGGTACACCTCGGAGCCGGACGGCGGCTGGCGGGTGGAGCGGCTCAGTCCGTGAGGTGGCCGGGGCCGTCGCGGCCCGGGCCCGGGTTCAGTCCAGCGCCTCGTCCAGCAGCGCGGCCCACTGCGCCACCACCCGTTCACGGCGTCCGGCGTCGTCGGTGAGGAGGTTGGCGAGGCCGAGGCCGCGGGCCATGTCGAGGAGTCCCTGGACGGTCTCGCGGACGCCGGGGCGGGTCTCGTCGGCGGCGAGGAGGTCGACGGCGATGCGGTGGGACTCGCGGCCGACGCGGGCTTCGAGTTCGGTGACGCGGGGCCGGAGCTGTTCCTCGTCGGAGGCGGCGACCCACAGGTGGAGGGCGGCGCGGAAGAGCGGGCCGGTGTAGAGGCCGACGAGTGCGGAGACCACCGCGTGGCGGTCGCCGGTCGCGCCCTGCGGGAAGAGCGCGCGCAGGGCTCCGGAGCGTTCCTCGGCGACGTATTCGACGGCGGCGGTGAAGAGGTCCTCGCGGGTGGGGAAGTGGTGCTGGGCGGCGCCGCGGGAGACGCCGGCGCGTTCGGCGACGACGGTGACGGTGGAGCCCGCCCAGCCGTGTTCGGCGAGGCAGGCCACGGCGGCTTCGAGGAGCCGTTGCCGGGTGGCGCGGCTGCGGTCCTGCTTGGGCACGCGGTCGGCCCGGTCGGCGCGGTCCCCGGCGGTCGCCGTCGTGACCGTGCCGGCAGGGCCGGCCGGGTTCACAGCACCCATGGGGGATCCCGTCGTTCGAGGAAGGCTGTCATGCCCTCGCGGGCGTCGGCGGAGGCGAACATCCGGGCCGAGAGGGCGGTCAGCCGGGCGGCGTCCCGGTCGAATGCCTGGAGCACCTTAGCCGTGAGCAGCCGTTTCGTCTCGGCCAGGGCCTGTGGTGAGGATCGCCGCAGGCCGTCGAGGATCGGTTCGAGTACGGCGTCGGCGTCCTCGCCCGCCGCGGTGAGCAGGCCGACACGGGCGGCCTCGGCGGCGTCGAAGCGTTCGCCGGTGAGGTAGTAGCGGGAGAGTGCGCGCGGGTCGGTGCGGGGCAGCAGCGGGAGCGAGATGACGGCGGGGGCGACGCCGATGCGTACCTCGGTGAAGGCGAAGGTGGCGGTGGTGGACGCGACGGCGATGTCGCAGGCGCCGAGCAGGCCGAGGCCGCCGGCGCGGACGTGGCCGGTGACGCGGGCGACGACGGGCCGGGGCAGTTCGGTGATCTGCCGGAGCAGGTTCACGAGGGCGTCCGGGTCGGGTGGGTCGCGCAGGTCGGCGCCGGCGCAGAAGGTGTTGCCGGTGTGGGTCAGCAGGACGGCGCGGACGTCGCCGTCCTTCGCGCAGTCGGTGAGGGCGTCGGCGAGTTCGCCGACGAGCGCGGCGGAGAGGGCGTTGCGGTTGGCCGGGGAGTCGAGGGTGAGGGTCTCGACTCCCCGGGTGCGGGTGCGGCCGATCAGGGTCACGCGTTCTCCCGTAGTTGGCGGCGCAGTATCTTGCCGGAGGCGGCGCGGGGGACGCCGACGATGAAGCTGACCTGGCGGACGCGCTTGTAGGGGGCGACGCGTTCGGCGACGTGCAGCATGACCTCGTTCTCGGTGAGGTCGGGGGCGGTGGGCTGGCGGACGACGTAGGCGCGCGGTATCTCGTTGCCGTCGTCGTCGTACACGCCGATGACGGCGGCGTCGGCGATGCCGGGGTGGGTGAGGAGCAGGGCCTCCAGTTCGGCGGGGGCCACCTGGAAGCCCTTGTACTTGATCAGTTCCTTGACGCGGTCGACGACGAAGAGCCAGCCGTCGGCGTCGACGTGTCCGACGTCGCCGGTGTGCAGCCAGCCGTCTGTGTCGATCATCGCGGCGGTGTCGTCGGGGCGGCCGAGGTAGCCCTTCATGACCTGGGGGCCGCGGATGAGGATCTCGCCGGGGTCGCCGGGGTCGAGGTCCTTGCCGGGGTCGTCGAGGGAGACGATGCGCATCTCGGTGCCGGCGATGAGCCGGCCGACGGTGCCGGGCGGGGCGTCGGCCATGGCGTCGAGGGGGACGACGTGGGTGCCCGGGGAGAGTTCGGTCATGCCGTAGGCCTGGCCGACCGGGGGCAGTCCGAGCCGCTGGGAACAGGCGGCGGCGAGCCGCGCGTCGAGGGGGGCGGCGGCGCTGATGACGTACTTGAGGGACGAGAGGTCGTACTGCGCGACCGCGGGGTGCTTGGCGAGGGCGAGGACGATGGGCGGGGCGACGTAGAGGCCGGTGATGCGGTGGTTCTGGATGGCGGCGAGGAACTGCTCCAGGTCGAAGCGTGGCAGTACCACGACGGTGGCGCCGACTCTCAGGGGCGCGTTCATGAGGGCGGTGAGGCCGTAGATGTGGAAGAAGGGCAGGACGGCGAGGATGCGGTCGCCGGGGCCCGCGGAGATCGCCGGGTGGAGCTGGGCGAGGTTGGTGGCGATCTGGCGGTGGGTGAGCATCACGCCTTTGGGGACGCCGGTGGTGCCGGAGGAGTAGGGGAGGGCCGCCACGTCCTCGGTGGGGTCGATGGCGACGCCCGGCTCGGGGGCCGTGGAGGCGAGCATGTCGATCAGGGAGCGGTGGCCGGGGGCGCTGTCGCAGACGAAGATCTCGCGGACGCCGCCCGCGAGTTCGGCGGCCCGGCGGGCGGTCTCCAGCAGCGGTGAGACGGTGACGATCCAGCGGGCGGCCGAGTCGCGCAGCTGTTTGGCGAACTCGTCGGCGGTGGCGAGCGGGTGCACGGTGGTGACGGCGGCACCCGCGCGCGTGGCGGCGTAGAACGCGGTGGGGAAGGCGATCGTGTTCGGGCTGTGCAGGGCGAGGACGTCGCCCTTGCGGACGCCGGCCTCGGCGAGCGCGGCGGCGATCCGCCGGTGGAAGCGGTCCACCTGTTCGTAGGTGAGGGTGGTGCCGTCGGTGCCGTCGACGAGGGCGGGCAGGTCGCCGAAGCCGGCGGCGTGGCCCAGGACGGCGTCGTGGATGGGGAGTTCTACGGGTGGGACGTCGGCGTACGCGCTGCGGAACACGGTTCCTCCAAGCGGTGCGGCTCAGTGCGGTGCGGCTCGATGCGGTGCGGCTCAGTACGACTTGGGCAGACCGAGGGTCTGGTGGGACACGTAGTTGAGAATCATCTCGCGGCTCACCGGTGCGATACGAGCCACGCGCGCGGCCGTTATCAGTGAGGCGAGGCCGAACTCGCGGGTGAGGCCGTTGCCACCGAGAGTGTGCACTGACTGGTCGACGGCTTTCACGCAGGCCTCGCCGGCGGCGTACTTGGCCATGTTGGCGGCCTCGCCGGCGCCGATGTCGTCGCCCGCGTCGTAGAGGTGGGCCGCCTTCTGCGTCATCAGGCGGGCGAGTTCGAGGTCGATGTGGGCCTGCGCCAGGGGGTGGGCGATGGCCTGGTGGGCGCCGATGGGCGTCTTCCAGACGGTGCGTTCGCGGGCGTAGTCGAGGGCCTTGGCGAGCGCGTAGCGGCCCATGCCGATGGCGAAGGCGGCGGTCATGATGCGTTCGGGGTTGAGGCCGGCGAAGAGCTGGAGCAGGCCCGCGTCCTCGTCGCCGACGAGGGCGTCGGCGGGCAGGCGCACGTCGTCCAGGGTGAGCTCGAACTGCTTCTCGGCGGCGTTGAGCTCCATGTCGATGGGGCGCTTGTGGAAGCCCTCGGCGTCGGTGGGGACGATGAACAGGCAGGGCTTGAGGTTGCCGGTGCGGGCGTCCTCGGTGCGGCCGACGATCAGGACGGCGTCGGCGATGTCGACGCCGGAGATGAACACCTTGCGGCCGGTCAGGAGCCAGTCGGCGCCGTCCCGGCGGGCGGTGGTGGTGATGCGGTGGCTGTTGGAGCCGGCGTCGGGTTCGGTGATGCCGAAGGCCATGATGCGGGTGCCGTCGGCGAGTCCCGGGAGCCAGTCGCGCTTCTGTTCCTCGGTGCCGAAACGGGCGATCACGGTGCCGCAGATCGCCGGGGAGACGACGAGCATCAGCAGGGGGCTGCCGGCCGCGCCGAGTTCCTCGAGGACGATCGCGAGTTCGGATATGCCGCCGCCCCCGCCGCCGTACTCCTCGGGGAGGTTGACGCCGAGGTAGCCGAGCTTTCCGGCGTCTGCCCAGAGTTCGGCGAGGGGTTTGCCCTCGGCGACGGTGCGGGTGAGGTAGTCGCGGCCGTAGCGCTTGCCGAGGGCGGCGACGGCGGCGCGCAGGGCCTTGTGCTCCGCGGGTTCGATGAGGGTGGTCATGGGGTTCCTCCGGGTGCGGGTGGTGGGTGGTTGCTCGCGCTCACGCGGCGGAGCCGCATGTTCTGTGCAGTCCCGCGCCCCTAGTGCGTTTCCGTCACGACCGCCAGCAAGGTGCCGACCTGCACCTGCTGGCCCGGGGCGGCGTTCAGGTCCGTCAGGGTGCCCGTGGCCGGTGCCGAGATCTGGTGCTGCATCTTCATCGCCTCCAGCCAGATCAGGGGCTGTCCGGCCGTCACGGCGGCGCCCTCGGTGAGTCCCTCGGCGACGCGTACTACGGTTCCCGGCATGGGGGCGAGGAGGGAGCCCGGGGCGTGCTGGGCGGTGGGGTCCGGGAAACGGGGCAGGGCGGTGAGGCGGACGGCGTCGACGTGGACCTCGTCGCCGTAGCGTGCGACGGCGAACTTCCGCCGCACCCCGTCCACTTCGAGGACGACCTCGTCGGCGGCGGCGCGGACGACGTGGACGCCGTCCGCGGTGAGGCCCTCGCGGGTGTGCCGGTAGCGGGCCTCGTGCTCCTCGCCGGCCATGGTGTAGCGCTTGGTCTGGGGCTGGGAGGGGACGTTGCGCCAGGCGCCGGGGCGGCCGCGACCGGCTGCGTCGGCCAGGGCGGCGGCGAGCGGGGCGAGGGGGTCGGGAGCGGGTTCGGTGAGTTCCTGGAGGTGGCGGGCGTAGAAGCCCGTGTCCATGCGTCCGGTCGTGAACTCCTTGTGCCGCAGGGAGCGGACCAGGAGGTCGCGGTTGGTGGCCGGGCCGTGGATCGTGGCGCGTTCCAGGGCGCCGGCGAGCTTGCGGAGGGCCTCCTCGCGCGTGGGGGCGTGGGCGACGGCCTTGGCGAGCATGGGGTCGTAGTGGACGCCGATCTCGTCGCCGCCCGTGTACCCGGTGTCCAGGCGGATGCCGTCGGGGACGTCCAGGCGGTGCAGGGTGCCGGTCTGCGGGGCCCAGTCCCGCGCCGGGTCCTCGGCGTAGAGGCGGGCCTCGACGGCGTGGCCGCTGGGCTGCGGGGGTTCGGCCTCCAGGGGGTGCCCCTCCACGATCCGGAGCTGGAGGGCCACCAGGTCGATGCCGAAGACGGCCTCGGTGACGGGGTGTTCGACCTGGAGGCGGGTGTTCATCTCCAGGAAGTGCGCGGTGTCGTCGGCGACCAGGAACTCGACCGTCCCGGCGCCCGTGTAGCCGACGGAGCGGGCGGCGCGTACGGCCGTCTCGTGGAGGGACTCGGTGAGTTCGCGGGTCAGGCCGGGGGCGGGTGCCTCCTCGACGACCTTCTGGTGGCGGCGCTGGAGGGAGCAGTCGCGGGTGCCCAGCGCCCACACCGTGCCGTGGGTGTCGGCGAGGATCTGCACCTCGACGTGCCGGCCGTCCTCGACGTACGGCTCGACGAAGACCTCGTCGTCACCGAAGGCTCCGAGGGCCTCCGCGCGGGCGGCGGTCAGCTCCGCGTCCAGGTCCGCCAGGCGCCGTACGACGCGCATCCCGCGTCCGCCGCCGCCCGCGGCCGCCTTGACGAGCACGGGGAGGTCGGCCTCGGTGACCTTCTCCAGGGGTGCGAGCCCGAGCAGTTCCTTGGCGCGGGTCTTGGACGCCATCGCCTCGATGGCGGCCGGGGGCGGTCCGATCCACAGCAGCCCCGCGTCGAGCACGGCGCGCGCGAAGCCGGCGTTCTCGGAGAGGAAGCCGTAGCCGGGGTGCACGGCGTCGGCGCCGGACGCGAGGGCGGCCCTGACGATCAGGTCGCCCCGCAGATACGTCTCGGCGGGGGTCGCCCCGGGCAGCCGTACGGCGGCGTCGGCCTCGCGTGTGTGCAGGGCGTCCGCGTCCGCGTCCGAGTGCACGGCGACGGTGCGGATGCCCAGCTCACGGCAGGTGCGGAAGATCCGGCAGGCGATCTCGCCCCGGTTGGCGACAAGAACGGTGGTGATCACTTTGCCTCACATCCGGAAGACGCCGAAGCCGCCGCGCACGCCCTCGTAGGGGGCGGTGTGGATCGCGGACAGGCACAGGCCGAGGACGGTTCGGGTGTCGCGCGGGTCGATGACGCCGTCGTCGTACAGGCGCCCGGAGAGGAACTTCGGCAGGGACTCGGACTCGATCTGCTGCTCGACCATCGCGCGCAGGGCGGCGTCCGCCTCGTCGTCGTAGGGCTGCCCCTTCGCGGCGGCGGACTGGCGGGCGACGATGGACAGCACGCCCGCGAGCTGCTGCGGGCCCATGACGGCGGACTTGGCGCTGGGCCAGGCGAACAGGAAGCGCGGGTCGTAGGCGCGGCCGCACATGCCGTAGTGCCCGGCGCCGTAGGAGGCGCCCATCAGGACGGAGAGGTGCGGCACCTTGGAGTTGCTCACCGCGTTGATCATCATCGCGCCGTGCTTGATGATGCCGCCCTGCTCGTACTCCCTGCCGACCATGTAGCCGGTGGTGTTGTGCAGGAAGAGCAGGGGGATGTCGCGCTGGTTGGCGAGCTGGATGAACTGGGCGGCCTTCTGCGACTCCTCGCTGAACAGCACGCCCTGCGCGTTGGCGAGGATGCCGACCGGGTAGCCGTGCAGGGTCGCCCAGCCGGTGGCCAGACTGGTCCCGTACAGCGGCTTGAACTCGTCGAAGTCGGAGGCGTCGACGATCCGGGCGACGACCTCGCGCGGGTCGAAGGGCACCTTCAGGTCGCCGGGGACGATGCCGAGCAGTTCGTCCTGGTCGTACTTGGGCGGCTCGGCCGGGCCCGGAGTCCCGTACGCCTTGCGGTGGTTGAGGCGGGCGACGACGCGCCGTGCCTGCCGGAGCGCGTCGGGTTCGTCCACGGCGAAGTAGTCGGCGAGGCCCGACACGCGCGCGTGCATGTCCGCGCCGCCCAGGGACTCGTCGTCGCTCTCCTCGCCGGTGGCCATCTTCACCAGGGGCGGGCCGCCGAGGAACACCTTGGCGCGCTCCTTGACCATGATCACGTGGTCGGACATGCCGGGGATGTACGCGCCGCCCGCCGTGGAGTTGCCGAACACGACGGCGACGGTGGGGATACCGGCCGCCGACAGCCGCGTCAGGTCCCGGAAGATCGCCCCGCCGGGGATGAAGATCTCCTTCTGGGAGGGCAGGTCCGCGCCGCCGGACTCCACGAGGCTGATGCAGGGCAGCCGGTTGGCGAGGGCGATGTCGTTGGCGCGCAGCGCCTTCCTCAGGCTCCACGGGTTGCTCGCGCCGCCCCGGACGGTCGGGTCGTTGGCGGTGATCAGGCACTCGACGCCCTCGACGACCCCGATGCCGGTGACCAGGGAGGCGCCGACGGTGTGGTCGCTGCCCCAGGCCGCGAGCGGGGACAGCTCCAGGAACGGCGTGTCGGGGTCGAGGAGCAGCTCGATGCGCTCGCGGGCGAGGAGCTTGCCGCGCGCCCGGTGCCGGGCGACGTACTTCTCGCCGCCGCCCGCGAGGGCCTTGGCGTGCTCGGCGTCCAGGTCGGCGAGCTTGGCGAGCATCGCCTCGCGGTTCGCCCCGTACTCGGGGCTCGTGGTGTCGAGGGCGGAGGACAGGACGGTCACAGCAGGGCCTCCGGGATGTCCAGGTGGCGGGAGCGGAGCCATTCGCCGAGGGCCTTGGCCTGCGGGTCGAAGCGGGCCTGGGCCGCGACGCCCTCGCCGAGGATGCCCTCGACGACGAAGTTGAGGGCGCGCAGGTGCGGCAGGACGTGGCGGGTGACGGGCAGCGGACGGGTCTCGGGGAGCAGTTCCTGGAAACGCCCGGCGGTCAGCTCATGGGCCAGCCACCGCCAGGCCTCGTCGGTACGGGCCCATACGCCGACGTTGGCGTTCCCGCCCTTGTCGCCGCTGCGGGCGCCGGCGACGAGACCGAAGGGGGCGCGACGGGTGGGGCCGGCCGGGAGGGGCACGGGCAGCGGAGGGTCCTCGACCGGTCCCGGTGCGAGGGTGTCCTGCGGTGGGTCCACGGGGACACGGCGTCCGTCGTGCAGGACCGCGGTGTGCGGGACGTCGCCCTGCGGGACGTACCTGTCCTCGAAGACCCCGTAGGGCGCGCCCTTCCCGGGAGGTGCGAGCACATGGAAGCCGGGGTAGCTGGCGAGGGCCAGTTCGACGGCGGCGGCACCGAGGGCCCGGCCGACGGCGGTCTGGTCCTGGTCGCGCACGACGAGCCGGAGCAGGGCGCTGGCGGTCTCCTCGGTGCCGGCGTCGGGCCGGTCGGTCCGCACGAGGTCCCAACGGATCTCTGCCGGCGGTGACTTGGTGAGGGCGTCCGTCATCTGCTGCCGCACGAGGGCGGCCTTGGCCTCGATGTCGAGGCCGGTCAGCACAAAGGTGACCTCGTTGCGGAAGCCGCCGAGGCTGTTGAGGCCGACCTTGAGGGTGGGCGGCGGGGCCTCACCGCGGACGCCCTCGATCCGGACGCGGTCGGGGGCCTCCTGGGTCACACGGACGGTGTCGAGGCGGGCGGTGACGTCGGGGCCGGCGTAGCGGGCGGCGCCGGTCTCGTAGAGGAGCTGGGCGGTGACCGTGCCGACGTCGACGAAGCCGCCGGTGCCGGGGTGCTTGGTGATGACGGAGCTGCCGTCGGCGTGCACCTCGGCGAGAGGGAAGCCGGGCCGGCGCAGGTCGCCCTGCCGTTCACCGAAAAAGGCGTAGTTGCCGCCGGTGGCCTGGGTGCCGCACTCCAGGACGTGACCGGCGACGACGGCGCCCGCGAGCCGGTCGTGGTCGCCCGGCCCCCAGCCGAAGTGCGCGGCGGCGGGCCCGGTGACCAGGGCCGCGTCGGTCACCCGGCCGGTGACGACGACGTCGACGCCCTCCTTCAGACAGGCGGCGATGCCGAAGCCGCCGAGGTAGGCGTGGGCGGCGAGGCTGCCGGGGTAGGCGGCGGTCAGGTCGTCGCCCTCGACGTGCGCGACCCGCACGGGTATGCCGAGGCGGTCGGCGAGCTGCCTTACGGCGTCGGCGAGTCCGGCGGGGTTCAGGCCGCCCGCGTTGGTGACGATCCGCACGCCCCGGTCGTGGGCGAGGCCGAGGCACTCCTCCAGCTGGCGCAGGAAGGTGCGGGCGTACCCGGCGGAGGGGTCCTTCAGCCGGTCCCGGGCCAGGATCAGCATGGTCAGCTCGGCGAGGTAGTCGCCGGTGAGGACGTCGAGCTCGCCACCGGTGAGCATCTCGCGCAGGGCGTCGAAGCGGTCTCCGTAGAAGCCGGAGGCGTTGCCGATGCGCAGCGTCACCGGACGTCCCCCTTCGGCGGGCGGCCGTCACCGGGCGGGCCCGCGAAGGCCTGGGCGATGCCGAGCCAGCGGTCGGCGTCCGCGCCCTCGGCACGTACGTCCACGTCGTCGCGATGAGCGCGCTGGGTGACCAGGAGCGCGAAGTCGTAGGCGGTTCCCGTGACGCGCTGGGCGGCGCCCTCGGGGCCGTACGTCAACACCTCGCCCGAGGGGGCGACCAGCTCGACCCGGAACTCCTCGCCGGGCGCGGGCAGACCGTTCGCCGCGTAGGCGAAGTCGCGGGCGCGGACGCCGATGCGGACGACGTGCCTCAGCCGGTCCGTGGGGGTGCGCTCGATTCCCAGGGTGTCGGCGATGTCCTGGCCGTGGGCCCAGGTCTCCATGATCCGTCCGGTGGCCATGGAGGCGGCGGACATGGGCGGGCCGTACCAGGGGAAGCGCGCGCCGGGCGGGGCCGCGCGCAGCGCCGCGTCGAGGGTGGCGCGCCCTTCCCTCCACCTCGCGAGCAGTTCGGCGGGCGAAAGTCGCGCCCCCTCGTCGGCGCCGTCGTCCACGAACGACTCCGGCGCGGCGAAGGCCTTCTCGACGAGGTTCCGGAACGCGTCCTCGTCGGTGACGGCGAGCAGGGCGGAGCGGTCGGTCCAGGCGAGATGGGCGATCTGGTGGGCGACGCTCCAGCGGGGCGCGGGGGTGGGGAGCGTCCAGCGCTCGGGTTCCAAGTCGGCGACGACTCGGTCGAGTTCGTCGCTCTCCGCACGCAGGTCGTCGAAGACGGGGGTGGGGTCGGCCATGGGCAGGAGCGTGGCAGCGGCGCCGGAACAAATCAAGCATGCTTGCATGATTTTGTTTCACCGAACCTCGACGCCGGTACGTGTCGGTATGGCTACTCTCAGCTATGGGAGGTGGTCGGCTTGCGGAGTCGCGAACTGGACGCGGGTGCGTCGCCGTTGGACTACTACGGCTACGAGCTGCGCCGCTGCCGGGAGGCGGCGGGGCTGACGCTGGCGCAGCTCGGGTCGGTCGTGTTCTGCACGGGATCACTGATCGGCCAGATCGAGACGGCGGCGAGGGTCCCCCAACGGGACTTCTCGGAACGGGTGGACGCCGCGCTGGGGACGGACGGGTTGTTCTCGCGGCTGGTGGGGTTGGTGCTGCGCAGCCAGCTGCCGGGGTGGTTCCAGCCGTATGCGGAGATGGAGGGGAGGGCGGCGTATATCTCGACCTATCAGTGCCAGTTGGTCTACGGGTTGTTGCAGACGAAGGCCTATGCGCGAGCCGTGTTGGCCGTCGAGCACGGGAAGCGGCTCGATGAGATGGTGGCGGCACGGTTGGACCGGCAGCGCGCTCTGGAACGTGAGCATCCGCCCGTGCTGTGGGTCGTGCTGGACGAGGCGGTACTCCATCGCGAGATCGGCGGTCCCATGGTGATGCGAGACCAGCTCGGTCACTTGTTGGACCTCTTCGGCCAGCCATGGCTGGAGATCCAGGTGCTGCCCTTCTCCGCGGGCGAGCACACCGGCATGATGGGCTCGTTCAATCTCCTCCGGTTCGACAGCGATCCGGACCTGTACTACAGCGAGAGCTACGACCAAGGGCACATGACGGCCAATCCGCAAGTGATCAGGGAGCGTTCGGTCGGTTACGCTCGTTTGCAGGCCGAAGCGCTCTCACCGAGAGACTCAGCCACTCTGATCGCCCGCGTAATGGAGGAACGCTATGGGGAGCAGCCTGAACGTGACGCGAGCACGGTGGCGTAAGTCGTCCTACAGCGGCAGCAGCGGCGGCGACTGCGTCGAGGTCGCCGAACTGGCCGCCCACATAGCCGTCCGCGACTCCAAGAACCCCGCCCACGGCACCCTCACCTTCAGCGCGGGCGCATTCAGCGCCTTTGTCGCGGCGGCCTCGCAAGGAGGCATCACAGCGGATCGGGCGTGACCTGCCAGATGGTGACGGCTTCCGAGCGCGGCGTGATCATGTAGACGAAGAAGCCGCCGACGAACGCATGCCTCGTCCCTTCATCCGTACCCTGCCACGTAGCGCCGTGCAGGTGGAGCGCCTCGGCTGCGCGAACCAGTTCGTCGGCCTTCTTCTCGACCTCCGCCAGGAAGCCCGGCGGCGCACCGGCCGCGACGGTCTCCTCGTCGGGGACGTATTCCCAGCTCCAGCTCACTCCCCCGACACCGCCGCCGCGGCGTCCCGGTAGATCTCGGCTGCTACAGCCAGGTGTTCGCGGGCCTCCTCCAGCGAGGCGGCGAGCTGCGCGAGATACTCGGCGCGGTGATAGTCCTTCGCCGTCCGAGGATGGCGCTCGATCTCGATCAGAGCCGACCAGTGGCGGAGGCAGGCGTGGACGGGGGCGAGTGAACCGTGTTGCACCGCTTCCGTGAGAGCCGAGTCCTTCGCCTGGTCGTACGCGGGCAGAAGCTGTGGGGCCACCACGGCGCACGCCGCCCGCAGGGCATCCGGCGTCCGCTCCGGGCGGGGGATCAGTGGCCCGTCACCGGCTGCCTCGGTGTGCCGCACGCTCATGCTGACGTTCCCTTCGCGTCCCCGGCGCATCGCCGGTCACGAATCCGACTCTAGCCCCCGAGGTCCCCGACGCGACCCCGTTCCTCACGAAGGCGTCGCCGTGACCGGACGCTTGCGGCGGCCGACCTGGGTGCGTACCGCGCCCATGCTCGCCGCGATGACCAGGGCGATGGCCGCGGCCTCCATGGCGGTCAGGGCCTGGTTCAGGACCAGGAAGCCGGCCGTCGCGGCGATGGCGGGCTCCAGGCTCATGAGGATGGCGAACGTCGGGGCGGGCAGGCGGCGCAGGGCGAGGAGTTCGAGGGTGTAGGGCAGGACGGAGGACAGCAGGGCGACGGCCGCGCCGAGGGCGAGGATCTCCGGGTCCAGCAGCTTCGTGCCCGACTCGGCGATGCCCAGCGGCAGGAACAGCACCGCCGCCACCACCATGGCCAGTGCCAGCCCGTCGGCCTGCGGGAAGCGGCGGCCCGTACGCGCGCTGAAGAGGATGTACGCCGCCCACATCGCGCCCGCGCCCAGCGCGAACGCCACGCCGACCGGGTCGAGGGTGTCGAAGGTCCCGCCTCCGAGCAGGAAGACACCGGCCAGGGCGAGACCCGCCCAGACGAGGTTGACCGCGCGGCGGGAGGCGATCACGGAGAGGGCCAGCGGGCCGAGCACCTCAAGGGTGACCGCCGGGCCGAGCGGGATGCGGTCCACGGCCTGGTAGAAGAGGCCGTTCATCGCGCCCATGGTGATACCGAAGACGACGACCGTGCCCCAGTCGGTGCGGGAGTGCCCGCGCAGCCTCGGCCGGCACACCAGCATCAGCACGATCGCCGCCACCGCGAGCCGCAGCGTCACGATGCCGAGCGCCCCGGCCCGCGGCATCAGGCTGACCGCGAGGGCGCCGCCGAACTGCACGGAGAGCCCGCCCGCCAGCACCAGGCCGACGGGACCGAGGGAGCCGAGGGAACCGGGAGAGCCACCGAAGCGGCCGCCCCGCCGCCCCTGGACCGGCGAGGGCGCACCCGGCGCGGTCGGAGCGGACGGCGATGTCGCCGGGGAGGAGGTGGTGCTGGGGGTACTCACGGCGACCTTCCAAGGGACGAGCGAATCCAGGGGCGGTCATCTTGCTGTACTTACCGGTCCAGGGTAAGGGACCGAGTCAGGCGTCTGAACCCGCTTTGCTGCTGTCCACTGTGCCCTCCTTCACCGGCCGCGCGAAACGCCGTCTCATCCGACGGACGACGCTTCGGACAGGTTTCCCCAGCGGCTAGTCTCGCCTCGTGGCTGAGATCCGGATTCCCTCTGACATCAAGCCCGCGGACGGTCGTTTCGGCGCGGGCCCCTCCAAGGTGCGGACGGAGGCGCTGGACGCCCTCGCCGCGACCGGCACGTCCCTCCTCGGCACCTCCCACCGGCAGGCACCGGTCAAGAACCTGGTCGGCTCGGTGCGTGAGGGCATCCGCGAGCTGTTCCAGCTCCCCGACGGCTACGAGGTGGTCCTCGGCAACGGCGGCTCCACCGCGTTCTGGGACATCGCGACGCACGGACTGATCGAGAACAGGTCGCAGCACCTGTCCTTCGGCGAGTTCAGCTCCAAGTTCGCCAAGGCGGCCAAGCTCGCCCCCTGGCTGGCCGAGCCGGACGTCATCTCCGCCGACCCGGGCACGCATCCCGAGCCGAAGGCCGCCGCGGGTGTGGACGTCTACGCGTTCACCCACAACGAGACCTCGACCGGCGTCGCCATGCCCATCAGGCGGGTGGCCGGCGCCGACGAGGGCGCGCTCGTCCTCGTGGACGCGACGAGCGGCGCGGGCGGCCTCCCCGTCGACATCTCCGAGACGGACGTCTACTACTTCGCCCCGCAGAAGTCCTTCGCCTCCGACGGCGGCCTGTGGATCGGCGTCTTCTCCCCCGCCGCCATCGAGCGCGCCGAGCGGGTCCACGCGTCCGGACGGCACGTGCCGGAGTTCTTCAGCCTGCCCACCGCGATCGACAACTCCCGCAAGAACCAGACGTACAACACCCCGGCGCTCGCCACCCTCTTCCTGCTGAACCAGCAGCTGGAGTGGCTCAACGGGCAGGGCGGTCTGGACTGGGCGGTGCGGCGGACGGCGACCTCCGCGCGCACGCTGTACGGCTGGGCCGAGGACATCAAGTACGCCAACCCGTTCGTCGCCGACCCGGCCAAGCGCTCGCAGGTCATCGGCACGATCGACTTCACCGACGAGGTGGACGCGGCGGCCGTCGCCAAGGTGCTGCGCGCCAACGGCGTCGTCGACACCGAGCCGTACCGCAAGCTCGGCCGCAACCAGCTCCGGGTCGCGATGTTCCCGGCGATCGACCCGGCGGACGTCGAGGCACTGACGAAGTGCGTCGACTACGTGATCGAGCAGCTTTAGCCGCTCGACGGCGGCGGACGGAGGAAGGGCCCGGAGCGTCGGTCGCTCCGGGCCCTTCCCGTGTCCGGCGGCCTAACGGCTCAGCTTCCGGAAGCGGCGCACCGCGAGCGGCAGGAAGATCAGGGTCAGCACCGCCGGCCATACGCCCGCCATGAGCAGCGCGTGCTGCTCGATCCAGGAGTCGCCCCCGCCGACCGGCGTCCCGAACAGCTCACGGGTCGCCGCGGCCGTCGAGGAGATGGGGTTCCACGCGGCCACCCAGCCCAGCCAGTCGGGCATCAGCTGCGGGGCGACGAAGATGCTGGAGATCATCGTCAGCGGGAAGGCCACCGCGAACAGCCCGCCCGCGGCCTCCGGGTTGGGCACGAGCAGGCCGAGCCACACGCCGATCCAGATCAGCGCGAACCGCAGCCACAGCAGCAGTCCGAACGCGGCGAGGAAGCCCAGGCCGCCGTCCGGCCGCCAGCCCATGGCGAGCGCGGTCAGCATCATGATGGCCAACTCCGCGCAGGCCACCAGCAGATCGGTCACCCCGCGCCCGGCGACCACGGCCGAGGAGGCCATCGGCATCGAGCGGAACCGGTCGATGACGCCCTTGGTCGCGTCGTACACCACGACCGTGGCGGTGTTGATGAAGCCGAACGCCATCGTCATCACGAACATGCCCGGCATCAGGAAGTCCTTGTAGTCCCCGCCGCCGGGGACCTGCATGGCGCTGCCGAAGACGTAGCCGTAGAGCAGGACGGAGAGGATCGGGAAGCCGAGCTGCCAGGCGATGTTGACGGGCTGGCGCCGGTAGTGCGTCAGGCCGCGGCGGACGATGTTCCAGCAGTCGGCGAGCAGCCAGTACGTCCGCCCGTGGGTGGCCGGGCCGGTCAGGTCGACGGCGCTCATGCGGCGGGCTCCTTCGTCTCCGTGCGGTGTCCGGTCAGGCGCAGGAACACGTCGTCGAGGCTCGGCCTGCGCAGCCCGATGTCCTCGACCCGGATGCCCTCGTCCTGGAGCGTGCGGGCGACCTCCGTCAGAGCGGTGACCCGGTCGGCGACAGCCGCGTGGACCCGCAGCTCGCTCTCGTCCGTCTCCGGTTCGCCGTCGGAGACCCGGGCGACCACCTTCACCGCCCGCGCGATGTTGGAGCGCTCGGCGACCACGACCTCGATCCGGTCGCCGCCGATCCGGTTCTTCAGCCCGTCCGGGGTGTCGTCGGCGATGGCGCGCCCCTGGTCGATGACGGTGACACGGGAGGCCAGTTTGTCGGCCTCCTCCAGGTACTGGGTGGTCAGCAGCACGGTCGTGCCTCCCGCGACCAGCTCGCGCACCGACTCCCAGACCTCGCCGCGGCTGCGCGGGTCCAGTCCCGTCGTCGGCTCGTCGAGGAAGAGGACCGCCGGGGCCAGGATCATCGACGCGGCGAGGTCGAGGCGGCGCCGCATGCCGCCGCTGTAGTCGCCGACGCCCTTGTCCCCGGCGTCGGTCAGGTCGAACTGCTCCAGCAGCTCGACGGCGCGCAGCCTGGCCCGCTTCCCGCCCAGATGGAACAGCCGGCCGAACATCTCCAGGTTCTGGCGGCCGGTGAGCACCTCGTCCACCGCCGCGTACTGCCCGGTGAGCCCGATCCGGGCCCGCACCTGGCGCGCCTGCCGCGCCACGTCGAGTCCGGCCACGGTGGCACGTCCGCCGTCCGGCCGCAGCAGCGTGGACAGGATGCGGACGGCGGTGGTCTTGCCCGCGCCGTTCGGGCCGAGCAGGCCGTGCACGCTGCCCTCACGCACGGTCAGGTCGAAGCCGTCCAGGGCGCGCTTCTCGCCGTAGCGCTTCTCCAGGCCCTCGGCCCGTACGGCGTACCCGTCACTCATGGGTCCCCCTTCTCCTTTTAACTGGGTACAGCGTACCCGATTGCGCGTACAGCGTACCCAGTTTTGTTCCCGGCACCTAGACTGAGCCCCATGACGAGCGGCAAGGGCGGCACCGATACCAGCGGCAGCGGCGACATCCAGCGGACCCTGGAACTGCTGTGGGACACCGGCCGGCGGCCCAGTCGCGGACCCAAGCCGGGTCTGACGCTCGACCGGATCGTGGAAGCCGCCGTCCGGGTCGCGGACGCGGAGGGCCTGGAGGCCGTGTCGATGAGGCGCGTCGCCGCCGAGCTGGGCACCGGCGCGATGTCGCTGTACCGCTACGTCCCCGGCAAGGGCGAGCTGCTCGATCTGATGCTGGACCGCGTGCAGCGCCCCTCCGACGACCCGGCCGGCCCCGGCGACGGCGGCTGGCGCGGCGCCCTGGCGGCACTGGGCCGCGCCACCCTCGACCTCTACCGCCGCCACCCCTGGCTGCTGCAGGTCAACCAGTCACGCCCGATCCTCGGCCCCGCCGCCATCGACGGCATGGAGAAGGTCCTCACCCGCATCCGCCCGATGGGCCTGCCGGACCGCGAACTGGTCTCGGTGATCATCCTCGTCGACTCCTACGTCATCGGCGCCGCGCGCACCCAGGTGCACCACCAGGAGGCCGAGCGCCGGACGGGCCTGACGGACACCGAGTTCTGGGAGGCGCAGGTGCCGGTCCTGGAGAAGGTCATGGCCAGCGGCCGCTACCCGGTCATGGCGTCCCTGGACGAGAACACCTGGAGCCCCGACTTCGACCACTTCGAGTTCGGGCTGCAGCGGATTCTGGACGGCCTGGAAGCGGTCGTCGCCGAGCGCCGGGCCTCGACAGACTCGACGGACACGGCGGGCTCCCCGGACGCGACGGACTCCCCGGACACGGCGCGCTCCCCAGACGCGACAGACTCCCCGGACGCGGCGGGCTCCCCGGGCTAGCGTCGGCGCCGCAGTCGGCCCAGGCCGAGGATCAGGGCGCAGGCCACGGCCACCGCGAGGGCCCCGCCGCCCACCGAGAGACCGCCGTCCTCACTCTCCCCGGCGGCCGAACCGCCGCCCTTCGAAGGGGACTTGCCGGCTCCGTCCGACGCGGGCGCACCGGGCGCGTCCATGGGCTCCACCGTGCTGTCGGCGCCCTCGTTGCCGAACATGACCTTCGTCCCGTCGGCGGTGTACGTCACCGACTCGCCCTGCCCCAGCGACGGCACGCCGAGCCGCCCGGTGCGCTTGATGCGGCCGCCGTTCCAGTCGTAGGCGAGCGAACCGAAGTAGCTGCGGACGACGAGCCGTTCGCCGTCCGGGGAGAGCGCCGCGTCGGTGGCCTCCAGGTCGGGGACGGCGGCGACGGGCTCGAAGACGTTGGTACCGGACGAGGACAGCTTCGCCGGCCCCTCGTACAGGTGCCCGCCCGCCTCGTTCTTGTCGATGATGTAGGCCCGCCCGGTCCTCGGGTGCACGACGAGGGACTCGGCGTCGCGCGCCCCGTCGGAGTACGTGACGACGTACTGCGTGGCCCGCACCGTCAGGTCCTTCAGCTCCTTGGGCTCGGGGAGCCGGTAGATCCACACGTGGTCCCAGGCGCCGCCGAGGTTGTCGCCGATGTCGCCCACGAAGATCTGGTCGTCGGGCCCGATGGAGACGGCCTCGACGTCACGGGGGCGGCCGACACCGGTCAGGGTGAGGGTGGCGACGGTCTCGCCGGTCGCGCCGTCCACGGCGTACAGGTAGGCGCCGTCGTCGCTGTCGTTGTGCGTCCAGTAGACGCCGGGGTGCTGACGGGACGCGGCGAGGCCGCTGGACTCGGTGATGCGGGGGTCCTTGATCGTGAACCCCTCGTCCCCGTCGGCCGCGGAGGCGGTCGGCACGGCGAGGGCGCCCACGAGGAGGGCAGCGGCGAGGGGGGCGAGGGATCGGCGCATGCGCCAAGAGTGCCATCCCGCAAGGCATTTCACCGGGGTGGTGGGCCTCACACCCCGCCCGCGTCGCCGATCGTCCATCATGAGCGGATGCTCAGGTTCATGCCCGTAGGCGATTCCATGACCATCGGCAGCACGGGCGAACACACCTGGCGCCACCGGATGTGGCGACACCTGTGCGAGACGTACGGCGGCCCCTTCGCCCTCGTCGGCCCGCGCGAGACGCTGTACGACAAGACCGCCGAGGCTCCGGAGTCGTACGCCTACGCCGATCCCGACTTCCCCCGGGGCCACCTGGCCGGCTGGGGCGAGGGCTGGCTGCACATGGCCCCGCTGATCGGCCCGGCGGTGCGCGAGTGCCGCGCCGACGTGCTGCTGATCTCGCTGGGCCTGATCGACCTGGGCTTCTACACCGACGCCGGGCAGACGGCCGAGAACGTCCACGCCTTCGTCGCCGCCGCGCGCGAGGCGAACCCGCGCGTCCGCATGGTCGTCCTCCCCGTGATCCCGAACGTGCGCTGCGCCTCGGACGCCCCCTTCGCCGAGCAGGTCGCCGCCTTCAACGAGCTCCTCGCGAAAGCGGTCGCCGACCTCGACGAGCCGCGCTCGCCGCTGCTGCTGGCGACGCCACCGGCGTCGTACGACATCCACACCGACACCTACGACGGCACCCACCCGAACGAGAGCGGCGAGCACAAGATCGCCGCGGCGTTCGCGGAGGCGCTGTACCAGGGCTGGGGGCTGGGCGCCGACTACGAGGGCTGACCGGCGACGGAGATTGCGGGCAACTCCCGCACCGTTTCCTCGCGTTGGACGTGCGTCGCCGACCCGTCCACGACGGTGAGCACATCGACGCCGCCGTGCGGACGCGGGCCCCCGAGGACGGCCGAACCGCGCGGAAGTCGTACCAGGATGTCGGTCGGCGCGGCAGGAACGCGATGTTCCTCCGTCGTCCGCTCACGTCAGGCAGCCGTCTCCCGGTACGCTTGCCTGCCCATGAGCGCGATACGACTGTGGAAAGGCGTCCGCCGGGCGGACGGGCCGCTCGCGGTCGCCGTCGGGGTGGTGAACCCGCTGCTGTGCTGCGGGTTCCTGCTGATGATGCTCGGTGGTGCGCTGGGGTCCGAGATCACCACCGGCGAACAGGAGAACGCGGCCGAGGCGCTCACCTTCCGGTTCTTCGGCTGGTGGCTGGCGGGCGGCCTGCTGCTGTTCGCCGTCCTCGCCCTGTGGCGCACCCTGCTCACCCACCTCGCCACGCTGGCGCTCACCCCGACCGTCGTGCTCGGCCTCGCGGTGCTCGTCTCGCGCTGACAGGTGCTTGCCTGGAGCGCACTTCACGTCGTTGGCTGGGCACCATGAAGTACACGCAGCTCGGACGCACCGGACTCAAGGTCAGCCGTCTCGTTCTCGGCACGATGAACTTCGGTCCGCAGACGGACGAACCGACCAGCCACGGCATCATGGACGCCGCTCTCGACGCGGGTCTCAACTTTCTGGACACGGCCAACGTCTACGGGTGGGGTGAGAACAAGGGCCGCACCGAGGAGATCGTCGGCAGCTGGTTCGCCCAGGGTGGCGGGCGGCGCGACAGGACGGTCCTCGCCACCAAGGTGTACGGGAACATGGCGGCCGACGGGGACGCCTGGCCCAACCACGACAAGCTCTCCGCGGTGAACATCCGCCGGGCCGTCGACGCCTCCCTCAGGCGGCTGGGGACCGACTACATCGACCTCTACCAGTTCCATCACATCGACCGGTCGACGCCGTTCGAGGAGATCTGGCAGGCCGTCGACGTCCTGGTGCGACAGGGCAAGATCCTCTACGCGGGGTCGAGCAACTTCCCCGGCTACAAGATCGCCCAGGCCAACGAGACCGCCGCCCGGCACGGCCGCGTGGGCCTGGTCAGCGAGCAGTGCCTCTACAACCTCGCCGAGCGCCGCGCCGAGATGGAGGTCATCCCGGCGGCGCAGGACTACGGCCTCGGTGTCATCCCCTGGTCCCCGCTGCACGGAGGACTGCTGGGCGGCGTCCTCAAGAAGGAGGCCACACAGGGGCGCCGCGCGGGTGGCCGCGCCGCCGACGCGCTCAAGGACACCAGGACGCGCGAGCAGGTCCAGGCGTACGAGGACCTCCTCGACAAGCACGGCCTGGAGCCCGGTGAAGTGGCGCTCGCCTGGCTGCTGAGCCGTCCCGGCGTCACCGGCCCGATCGTCGGCCCGCGCACCCCCGAGCAGCTCGACTCCGCCCTGCGGGCCGTCGACCTGGACCTGCCGGAGGACCTGCTGACCGGCCTCGACGACATCTTCCCGGGCCCGGGCCCGTCCCCGGAGGCCTTCGCCTGGTAACCCATGAAGAGCCCCACCAGCGACCCTCGCCCCGACCACGCCTCAGGGGCGCGGGTCGCTGCGCGGGAAGCCACGACCACCTCACCCCCGACGGGACGACCACCCCCAGGGGCGCGGGAAACCGCGGGACCAGCCACCCACAGCAGACAGCACCTGACACCCGACGGGACGACCACCCCTCAGGGACGCGGGAAACTGCGCGACCAGCCACCCACAGCCCGCAGCCGCCCCACAGCAGACAGCACCCCACACCCGACGGGACGACCACCCCTCAGGGACGCGGGAAACTGCGCGACCAGCCACCCACGCACCCGCACCCGCCCCACAGCCCGCACCCCCAGCCCCCTGGGCGCCCTGGCGCCCGCGCCAACCGCCGCGCGCGCCTATCTGACGGCCGAGGCCAAGGCAACCACCGCGAACATCAGTACAAGCGCGCCGGCCATGATCCGGTTCCGGGTTTTCGGGTCCACGTACCGAGACTAACCGGCCGCGCCGAGCGCCCGGCGGGCGACCACCTCGTAGCGCGGCTCCTCACCCCGCACCCCGGACCGCGGCAGATTGCTCCGCACCAGGACCAGCTCGTCCACCGTCCACGTCCGGCTCGTGAACCCGTCCAGCGCCTCCAGGCACGCCCGCACGTCCGTGGCCTCCCGGCTGCGCGCCAACGTGAGATGGGGCTTGTACCGCCGGTGCTCCCCCATCTCCACCCCCGCCCTGCGCGCCGCGGCCTCCGTCCGCTCGGCCAGCAGCCGCAGCGTCGCGAGGTCCCCCTCCGCCCCGGCCCACAGCGCCCGCCCCTGCCCGAACTGCCCCCCGCCCCGCACGGCCAGCGCGAACGCCGGCGTGCGCCGCGCCGCCCGCCCGAGCCGCTCCGTCAGTTCCGGCAGCAGGTCCTCGTGGACCTCGCCGTAGAAGGCGAGGGTGAAGTGCCATCCGGGGCGGCCGGTCCAGCGCAGCCCGTCCGCACCGGGCAACCCCTTCAGGCCGGCGACCTCGGAGGCCAGTTCCTCGGCGACGTCCACGGGCGGCAGCAGGGCGGCGAAGAGTCTCATGGGGCCAGTGTGCGGGTACGCCTCCACACGTCCGGACGTGTCCCGGTCACCGTGCGTATCGTTGTACCGCGCGGCTGCGCTCGGGTGAGCGGCGGCCGAGGAGGAGCGCCACGACGAGATCGACCTGACCGGCACGGTCGTCGACCTCGTCCTCAAGACCGGCGAGTTCCCCCGCGACTGACCTCGCGCCCCGCCTCCGCTCACGCCACCGCGGCCAGTTCCTCCCGCCGCTCACGAGGGACGAAACGAACCCTCGGATGGCCCTGGTGCCAGCCCACCGACAGCCGCAGTCCGCCCACGCGGGCCAGGACCAGCCCGATGGCCGTGGCGGCCAGGGCCGCGACCGCGCCGCCGGCGGCCAGGCCGACCCGCGCGCCGTAGGTGTCCGTGATCCAGCCGACGAGCGGGGCGCCGACCGGCGAACCCCCCAGGAAGACCATCATGTAGAGGGCCATGACGCGGCCCCGCATCGCCGGGTCGGTGGCCATCTGGATGCCGGTGTTGGCGGTGACGTTGACCGTCATGCCGAAGACCCCGATCGGGATCATCAGCAGGGCGAAGAGCCACAGCGACGGCGTCACGGCGGCCACGATCTCCACCGCGCCGAAGGCCAGCGCCGCCACCGCCAGCAGCCGCATCCGGGCCGTGCCCCGGCGCGCCGCGAGCAGCGCTCCGGTCACCGAGCCGACCGCCATCAAGGTGTTGAACAGGCTGTACGTGCCCGCGCCCGCGTGGAAGACCTCGTCCGCGAAGGCCGAGAGGTAGACCGGGAAGTTGAAGGCGAACGTCCCGATGAAGCCGACCAGGACGATCGGCCAGACCAGCTCGGGGCGCCCCGCGACGTACTTCAGTCCCTCCCGCAGCTGTCCCTTGCCGCGCGGTGCGCGCCGCACGGGGTGCAGTTCGCGTCCGCGCATCAGCATCAGGCCGGCGAGCGGGGCGACGTAGGACAGGCCGTTGAAGAGGAACGCCCAGCCGGTGCCCACCCCGGTGATCAGCAGGCCGGCGACGGCGGGGCCGACCATGCGGGCGGACTGGAAGTTCGCGGAGTTGAGGCTGACGGCGTTCTGGAGCTGGTCGGGGCCGACCATCTCGCTCACGAAGGACTGGCGGGCCGGGTTGTCGAGGACGGCGGCGAGACCGACCGCGAAGGCGGCGACGTACACGTGCCAGACCTCGACCCGGCCGGTCAGGGTCAGGGCGGCGAGAGCCAGGCCGGTCAACGCCATCGCCGTCTGGGTGGCCATCAGCGTGGGGCGCTTGGGGAGCCGGTCGACGAGGACGCCGCCGTAGAGGCCGAAGAACAGCATCGGCAGGAACTGGAGCGCCGTCGTGAAGCCGACGGCGGTCGCGGAGCCGGTGAGGCTGAGGACCAGCCAGTCCTGTGCGATGCGCTGCATCCAGGTGCCGGTGTTGGAGACGACCTGGCCGAGGAAGTAGAGGCGGTAGTTGCGGACCTTGAGCGAGCTGAACATCGAGGACCTACGGGTGTCCCCGGTCGCGAGGTCCGGCGGACCGGGGACGGGCCGGGTGTCGTGGGTGGTCGTCGGTGCGGGGGCGGAATCTGCTCCGGATCCCGTACTCAAAGGGTTCGCCTCCTCCGGCGGTGCGGTCAAAGATGCGCGAGCTTCTCCAGCACGGGGGCGGCGGCGCGCAGTTTCGCCCACTCGTCCTCGTCGAGGCCCTCGGCCAGCGTCGCCAGGAACGCGTTCCGCTTGCGGCGGCTCTCCTCGAGCATGGCCTCGGCCCGCTCCGTCTGCGTGACGACCTTCTGGCGCCGGTCCTCGGGGTGCGGCTCCAGCCTGACCAGTCCCTTGGCCTCCAGCAGCGCCACGATGCGGGTCATGGAAGGCGGCTGCACATGCTCCTTCCGGGCGAGTTCGCCCGGCGTGGCGGTGCCACAGCGTGCCAGGGTGCCCAGGACCGACATCTCGGTCGGGCTCAGCGACTCGTCGACCCGTTGGTGCTTGAGCCGACGGGACAGTCGCATCACGGCGGAGCGCAGGGAGTTCACGGCGGCTACGTCGTCGCCATGGGTAAGGTCCGGCATGTTCCTTAGCCTAACTCATTACCCTCGCTAAGAAAAACTCGGGACACGCGGGGTAGCGCGTGAGGCGCGCCACGAAACCCCAGCTTCACCCATAAGAGTGATCCGGCCGCGGAACATGACACACCGCCCGGCGGCGCCCCCGACCCTCATGCACATGGGGACCAGTGTGCTCAGCCTGCGAATAGACGGTGAGCTGCTCGAACGTCTGCGGCACCGGGCGGCGAAACGCGGAATGAGCGTCCAGGACTATGTCGTCCGGACGCTCATTCGCGATGACTTCGACGAGCGGTTCCAGGCCGCCGTCGAGGAGACGGAGAGGTTCTACGGGGTCACGTGAGGCCCAGCGCCGGCATCAGGTAGTAGAAGGCGAAGACCGCCGCCACGGCGTACATCGCCACCGGGACCTCCCGGCCCCGGCCCGCCGCCAGACGCAGCACCACGAAGGTGATGAAGCCCATCCCGATGCCGTTGGTGATCGAGTAGGTGAACGGCATCATCAGCATCGTCACGAAGGCCGGGACGGCGATCGTGTAGTCCGCCCAGTCGATCTCCTGGATCGAGCCGGCCAGGATCAGGAAGCCGACCGCGACCAGCGCGGGCGTGGCCGCCTGCGACGGGACCATGGTGGCGACGGGCGTCAGGAACAGCGCGACGGCGAACAGCCCACCCGTCACCAGGTTCGCGAAGCCGGTACGGGCGCCCTCGCCGACGCCCGCCGTCGACTCCACGAAGCAGGTGTTGGCCGAGGAGGAGCCGGCGCCGCCCGCGGCGACGGCGATGCCGTCGACGAACAGGACCTTGTTGATGCCCGGCATCTGGCCCTCGGCGTCGGTCAGCTTGGCCTCGTCGCTGACGGCCATGATCGTGCCCATCGCGTCGAAGAAGCACGAGAGCAGGACCGTGAAGACGAACAGGGTGCCGGTCAGCACCCCGACCTTGCCGAAGCCGCCGAACAGGCTGACCTGGCCGAGCAGGCCGAAGTCGGGGGTGGCCAGGGGGTTGCCGGGCCAGGTGGGCGTGGTCAGGCCCCAGGACGGGATGTCGGCGATCGCGTTGACGATCACAGCGAGCACGGTCATCGCCACGATGGAGATCAGGATCGCGCCCGAGACCTTCCGCACGATCAGCGCCAGCGTCAGCAGCACCCCGAGCACGAAGATCAGCACCGGCCAGCCGTCGAGGTGACCGGTGGCACCGAGCTGGAGCGGGACGACGGTCTGGGCGGCGTCCGGGATACGGGCGACGAAGCCCGCGTCGACGAGACCGATCAGCATGATGAAGAGGCCGATACCGATCGCGATGGCCTTGCGCAGTCCATAGGGGACCGCGTTCATCACGCGCTCACGCAGACCGGTCGCGACCAGCAGCATCACCACGAAACCGGCCAGGACCACCATGCCCATGGCGTCCGGCCAGGACATCCGCGGGGCGAGCTGGAGGGCGACGACGGAGTTCACCCCGAGTCCCGCGGCCAGCGCGATCGGCACGTTGCCGATGACACCCATGAGCAGAGTGGTGAACGCAGCGGTCACCGCGGTGGCGGTCACCAGCTGGGCGTTGTCGAGCTGGTTGCCGTACATGTCCTTCGCGCTGCCCAGGATGATCGGGTTCAGCACGACGATGTAGGCCATCGCGAAGAAGGTGGCGAAACCGCCCCGGACCTCACGGGCGAGCGTGCTGCCGCGTTCCGAGATCCTGAAGTAGCGGTCGAGGGCGCCGTACGCGGGCGCGCCGCCCGGCTGCTCGGGCGCGGGTGCCTTGGGGGAGGCCGAGGTGGGCATTTGTACTTTCCTACGAACAGAACCGGGCAAAGGTAAACGGTTTCAGTATGAACATATGAAGGTCGAAGTGCCATCTCCGCGCGTAGACCGATGCGCCGCCGCCGGTCGGCCCCCACGCCCCCGCCCCGCCCGGCCCCGCCCGGGAGCCTCGTAAGCTGTCCCCATGGCGAAGTGGACCCCCAAGCACGAGGCGCCGGAGCCCCTGGAGGGCCCCGTGGTCGGCACGATCATCGGCGGCACGATCGTCTGGTTCGCCCTCTTCCTCGTCCAGCTGCCCTTCTACGGCTGGTTCGACGAGCACGGCCACACCTGGTGGCTGTGGACCTGCCTGGCCGGCGGCGGCCTGGGCTTCCTCGGCATCTGGTACGTCCGCCGACGTGACGCGGCCATCAAGCGGGCCCAGGCCCCCGAGCCGGCGCAGGCCGACCACTCCCGGGCGACCCCGACGGACTGAAGCCCCCGCCGGACTCCACCCCTGCGGCCCGCCGGACCGAGCCCCCGGCGGACCTCCACCCCGCGCCCCTGCCGGACCGAGCCCCCGCCCGACCCGACGCCCCGCGGCCCCGACGGACTGAAGCCCCCGGCAGACCTCCACCCCGCGCCTGCGCCCGACCACCGCCCAGCGCCCTCGCCCGACCCGACGCCCTGCGGCCCGGCGGACCGAGCCCCCGTCCGACCCGACGCCCGGTGCGAGCCCGGCCAGGGCTCCAGCGGTCGTCGCGGCGCCCTCCTCGTGCCACGCTGAGGGGCGTGGGCCGAACGTCGCGGCGACGCGCAGTGCCGTGGCCGAACCGGTGAGGAGCACAGCCATGGCGCAGCAGACCGGCACCGCCGAGGCCGACCGGGCACTGAAGGCCAAGCACCGCGCGATCTGGGCCTCGGGCGACTATCCCTCCGTCGCCGCCGAGCTCATCCCGGAACTGGGACCGCTGCTGGTCGAGGCGTGCGGGGTGCGGCCCGGCGACCGGGTCCTGGACGTCGGCGCGGGCACCGGCAACGCGGCGATCCCGGCGGCGCTGGCCGGCGCGGACGTGGTGGCCGCCGATCTGACGCCCGAACTGCTGGAGACCGGACGCCGGAAGGCCGCCGGGGCCGGCGTCGACCTGAGGTGGCGGGAGGCCGACGCCGAGGCACTGCCCTTCGCCGACGCCGACTTCGACACCGTGCTGTCCTGCGTCGGCGTCATGTTCGCCCCGCACCACCAGGCCGCCGCCGACGAACTGGTCCGGGTCTGCCGCCCCGGCGGCACCATCGGTCTGCTGAGCTGGACACCCGAGGGCTTCCTGGGACGGATGCTCACCGCGCTGAAGCCGTACGCCCCGCCGCCACCGCCCGGTGCGCGACCGGCCCCGCTGTGGGGAGACCCCGATCATGTGCGGGCCCTCCTCGGTGACCGGGTGACGGACGTGACCGCCGTCCGCCGGACGGTCGTGGTCGACCGCTTCGAGACCCCCGAGGGCTTCCGGGACTACTTCAAGGAGCGCTACGGCCCCGTCATCGCCGTCTACCGGGCCAACGCGGAGCGACCGGAACGCGTCGCCGCCCTCGACCGCGACCTGGCGGAGCTCGCCCGGCGGCACGACCGGGCGGCGGCCGGCGCACCCACCGCCATGGAGTGGGAGTACCTGCTGTTCACCGCACGGCGAAGCGCGGACACATCCCCGTAGGACCCCCGTAGGGCCCCGGTACGACCGCCGTACGACCACGGCACCATGACGGTCCTCCGCAGGTCGGATCTTCCGCGCACTCGGCGGGTGAAGCCGTAGCTCCGCACGTACTGTCGGATGCATGACGCACATCGACGCGGGCGCCGGTCTCGACCCCGTGCACCCCTTGCGCGTGCCCGCCCGCACGGGCGGACTGACCGCCGCCGAGGTCGCCGAGCGGGTCGCGCGCGGGCAGGTCAACGACGTGCCGGTGCGCAGCAGCCGGTCGATGGCCGACATCGTCCGCGCCAACGTCCTCACCCGGTTCAACGCCATCATCGGCGTGCTCTGGGCGATCATGCTGGTCGTCGCGCCGATCCAGGACAGCCTGTTCGGCTTCGTCATCCTCGCCAACACCGGCATCGGCATCCTCCAGGAGTGGCGCGCGAAGAAGACCCTGGACTCCCTGGCCCTGATCGGCGAGGTGCGGCCGACCGTGCGGCGGGGCGGGGTGGCGGGCGAGGTCGGCACGGCGGAGATCGTGCTGGACGACCTGATCGAGATCGGGCCGGGCGACAAGGTGGTGGTCGACGGGGCGTGCGTCGAGGCCGACGGGCTGGAGATCGACGAGTCGCTCCTCACCGGCGAGGCCGACCCGGTCGTCAAGCGGCCCGGGGACGAGGTCATGTCGGGCAGTTTCGTGGTCGCCGGGACCGGGGCGTTCCAGGCGACCAAGGTCGGGCGGGAGGCGTACGCGGCGCAGCTCGCCGAGGAGGCGTCCCGGTTCACCCTCGTCCAGTCCGAGCTGCGCTCGGGCATCTCCACGATCCTCAAGTACGTGACGTGGATGATGGTGCCGACCGCCATCGGCCTGATCATCAGCCAGCTGGTGGTGAAGGAGACCGACTTCAAGGACTCCGTCGCCCGCACGGTCGGCGGGATCGTGCCCATGGTCCCCGAGGGACTGGTGCTGCTCACCTCCGTCGCCTTCGCGATCGGCGTGATCCGGCTCGGCCGCAAGCACTGCCTGGTCCAGGAACTGCCCGCGATCGAGGGGCTCGCCCGCGTCGACACGGTCTGCCTCGACAAGACCGGCACCCTCACCGAGGGCGGCATGGACGTCACCGAGCTGCGCACCCTGGGCGGCAACGACGAGGCCTACGTACGGCAGGTGCTCGGTGCGCTGGGCGAGTCCGACCCGCGCCCCAACTCCTCCCTCCAGGCGATCATCGACGCCTATCCCGACAGCGTGGACTGGCGATGCGTCGAGGCGCTGCCGTTCTCCTCCGCCCGCAAGTACAGCGGCGCCGCCTTCAGCGAGGGCGACGGCGAGTCCAGCTCGTGGCTCCTCGGCGCCCCCGACGTCCTGCTCGGCGAGGACGACGCCACCCTCGCCGAGACCGACCGGCTCAACGAACGGGGCCTGCGGGTGCTGCTGCTGGCCCGTGTCTCGGGCGAGCTGGACTCCCCCGAGATCGCCCGGGACGCCAGGCCCGCCGCCCTCGTCGTGCTCGAACAGCGGCTGCGTCCCGACGCCGCCGACACCCTGCGCTACTTCGCCGACCAGGACGTCGCCGCCAAGGTCATCTCCGGCGACAACGCGGTCTCGGTCGGGGCGGTCGCCGGCAAGCTGGGGCTGACCGGTGCGACGGTGGACGCGCGCCGGCTGCCCGCCGGCCGGGAGGAGATGGCCGGAGCACTGGACGAGGGCACGGTGTTCGGGCGGGTCACCCCGCAGCAGAAGCGGGACATGGTCGGGGCGCTCCAGTCCCGCGGGCACACGGTCGCGATGACCGGCGACGGTGTGAACGACGTGCTCGCCCTGAAGGACGCCGACATCGGGGTCGCGATGGGCTCGGGCTCGGAGGCGACGCGGGCGGTCGCGCAGATCGTGCTGCTGAACAACAGCTTCGCCACGCTGCCGTCGGTGGTGGCGGAGGGCCGCCGCGTCATCGGCAACATCACGCGCGTGGCGACCCTGTTCCTGGTCAAGACGGTGTACTCGGTGCTGCTGGCGATCCTGGTGGTGTGCTGGCAGGTCGAGTACCCGTTCCTGCCGCGCCATCTGACGCTGCTGTCCACGCTGACGATCGGTGTCCCGGCCTTCTTCCTGGCCCTCGCGCCCAACAAGGAACGCGCGAGGGCGAACTTCGTGCGGCGGGTGATGCGGTACGCGATCCCGGGCGGGGTGCTGGCAGCGGTGGCGACGTTCGCGACGTATCTGATCGCCCAGCGGTACTACACCGGGCCGGACGCGCTGGCCGCCGAGACCAGCGCCGCGACGCTGACGCTGTTCCTGATCGCGATGTGGGTGCTCGCGATCGTCGCCCGGCCGTACACGTGGTGGCGGGTCGCCCTGGTGGCCACGATGGGCGCGCTGTTCGTGGTGGTGCTGGTGGTGCCCTGGTTGCAGGACTTCTTCGCGCTGCGGCTGGTGGGCCAGACGGTGCCGTGGATCGCGGTGGGGATGGCCGCGGGTGCGGCGGTCGCCCTGGAGGTTCTCTGGAGGTGGGTCGACCGCCGCTTCCCCGCTTAGCGCTACTGCACGTCGACGTAGTCGCCGCTCGCGTTGACCGCCGGGACGGACGTCTTGCCCTTGAACGTGAAGCGGTAGTAGCCGTCCGCGGACGCCGTGACCGTCGTCCGCAGCTCGCCCTTGCTGTTGGTCTTGACGCCCTTGACGTTGGAGTACGTCGTGACGTCCTTCTTGCGGTACTGCAGGGCCACCGACTGGTTCACGTAGCCGAGGTACTTGCCGGTCTCCCAGTTGGCGATGCTGAGCTTGCCGGTGACGGTGAGGGGCTTGCCCTTCTTCACCGGCTCGGGGGTGGCGTCGACGGTGAGGGTGGAGGCACGCTGGATCAGTGTGGTCCCGAGGTCGCCCTTCTCGGCGTAGCCGACCTTGGTGACGTCGAAGTCGAAGCCCTCCGGGTCCTGGCCGTTGTACGCGATCGCCGCGGCCGCGCCCTTCCAGGTGCCCGCGTCGGAGTTGAGCAGGTCCGCGCGCGGATAGAAATCGACCTTGCCGGTGCAGATGGCGGTCGTCGCGGTGTCGACCGCGCAGGTGGCCGGCTTGACGCCGGCGAGGACGACGCTCGTCGGGGCGGTCAGCGAGCCTCGGTAGAGGAGCGGGCCGGTGACGAAGTCGGCAGCCCTGACGTCGATGTCCGCGGCGTGGGTCATCTTGTAGGTGACCGTGGTGGAGTAGTGCGTCCCCGAGCCGAGCTTGACCGCCTTGGCGATCTTGAAGTCCGAGAAGGTGACGTCCATGTCGTACGGCTGGCCGGGGGCGCGGTCGCCCTTGTGCGCGGCCTGGCTGATCTTCGCGAACGCCTCGCGGTGGTCGAGGCCGTCACCCCCGGCGGCGTGCACGGCCGGCACGGCGAGGGTGGAGAGGGCCAGGGCGCCGGTGACTGCGGCGACAGTGGCTCGTATGCGCATGCGTTCCCCAGTGGTCGCAAGTGATCTCGGAGCCTGTTGGCTCTCCTGATCAGATAGACGACCGGGGCGAACGGTTGCCCTCGTGGGGGAAGTTGGGGGATTTCGTGGAGAAACGAGTCCGCGCCCGGCCCCGGACGGCTTCCGGGGCCGGGCGCGGACCGTCGCTCACTTCACGTCGACGTAGTCACCCGCGACGCTGGCGGGCGCGGTGCTCGCGATGCCCGAGTAGTTGTAGCGCCAGTAACCGTCGTAGGACGCCTTGTAGGTGGTCTTCAGCGCGCCGCCGGTGGCGGACGTGATGCCCTTCACGTTGGCGTACGACGTGGGGCCGGACTTGCGGAACTGGAGGGCCACCTTCTGGCCGCTGAAGCCCACGTACTTACGGGTCGCCCAGTCCGCACGGGTCAGCTTGCCGGTGACGGTGAGGGTGCCGCCCTTCTTCACGGGCTCCGGCGCGGCGTTGACCGTGAGCACCGAGGCGCGCTGGACCTTGTGGGTCTTGTAGAAGTCGGTGTAGAAGACCTCGCCGTCGTTGGACGCCACACCGACGGAGACATGCCAGGTGCCGGCCAGGATGTTGGCGTACAGCTTGCCCACCGGGTCGCCCTCGGACCCGGGCGTGGCGGTGATGGTGAGCTTGCAGGTCGACGTCGTGGCGCTGCTGGCCGTGCAGGAGGCGAACTCCTCGTTCGGCGGGAGATAGCCGTCGATGTCGAACTCGGGGTCGGTGCCGTGCCACAGGTCCATGTAGGCGTCCGCGATGCCGGTCGGGTGGCTGGCCGTCACGGACACGTCGAACTTCTTGGCGCTGGTGCCGACGACCAGGTTCTTGGCGGAGTTCACCGTCACCGCGGTGATGGTCGGCGCCGCCAGCACGCCGGTGCGGTCGGTCGACTTGGCGGGAGACACACCGAAGCGCTCGGCGACGCTGGGCCGGTCCAGCTCGGTCTGGTGAGAATCGGCCTGCGCGATCGGCGCGGCCAGGGCGGACAGGGCCAGGGCGCCGGTGACGGCGGCCACGGTGGCTCGTATACGCATGCGTTCCCCATGGAGGAGAGGGGCCTCGCTGCCCTTCGTTCCGTACGGCTCGTGAGCGCGGCGAGGCCCAAGTGATCGTGGAGTCTGTTGACTCACGCGATCAGACCCGCCATGGGGGCGGATGGTTGTACGACGGGTGAGGAAAATGCGAGGCGATCTTCACGGGGCGCGATTCAGTCGAACCACCGGTCCCGGGCGAGTTCCTCCGTGCGGGTCGGGTCCTCCAGGAGGGCCGCCACCTCGAAGCGGCGCGGCCACTGGCCCGCCGCCCAGGACAGGCCCGCCGCGACACCCTCCAGGGTCGCCGCGTGCAGGACGCCGTCGGTGGTGACGCGCCAGTCGATCTCCACGCCGTCGACCACGAGTTCGTCGTGCTCGACGTAGGAGGACGGGGTCCGCGGGCCGAGGAGCACCCGAACCGGTTCGGGTACGTCGTGCTCCGTGCCCTGCGAGTCGGCCTCACCGGTGACGGACTCGCTCAGCCGCCGCACCTGGAACAGCTCCGCCAGCTCGGCCGCCCGCACCGGCGGCACCGGCAGCAGGGGCACGCCCTCGGTGAAGGGCAGCAGATCGGGCGAGTCCACGACGACCGCGCGGGTCGCTTCCACGACCTCGACCCGCCCGTCGACGACGGCGCGCAGATCGTCCGGCAGGGTCACCTGCTCGGGGTCCAGCTCGGCCAGCGCCCCGTACAGGGCGTGCAGTTGGGCTCCGGTGACCGTCCGCTCGGGGTCGGCGAGCCGGTCCAGCAGCTCGGCGCCGCCGCCGGGTTCCTCCAGGAGGGCCGCCACCGAGGTGCGCACGCCCAGCGCCCGGAGCACCTGCTCGTCGTCGAACCCGGTCGCGTCGGCCTCGTCGTACAGGCCGCGCAGCAGCGGGTCGCCGCCCGAGGCGAGCAGGCCCGCCGGACGGCGCCCGTCGAGCACCGGGTGCCCCCGCAACCACCAGGCCGTGTAGGGCCGTACGACCTCATGGGTGCCGTCGGGCAGCAGGATCCGCACCGGCTGGGTGAGCGCGTCCCGCAGCGGCGGCTGCGCGAGCAGCGCCAGGGCCTGCGGCCACTTGTCGTCGTCCACGAGGTCCAGGTCCCGCACCGCGACCAGCTCGGTGGCGACCGGCGGCACCGGGGAGTCGGGGAAGCGGTCGAGGATGTCCTCGCACCAGACGTCCACCGCGTCCAGCAGCCCGGCGTCGTCCGGCTCGGCGTACTCCCCCTCGCGGGGCTCCAGTTCGTCCGGGTCGAGGACGACGTCCGTGCTGCGTACGAGGGTGAAGTTGACCAGCACCCCGCACGCGGCCAGCGGCTGCTCACCGAAACGCTCGGCGAACTCCGCGTCCACGTAGGCGAGTTCCTCCTCGCGCATGACCTGCGCGAAGGGGCTGCCCGGGAAGACCAGCTCACCGGCCGGCACCGGCTCCCCCTCCTCGTCGGGGAGGGCGAGGGCGCCGAGCCACGGCTCGTCGCCCGGTTCGAGACCGGCGTCGCGGACCAGCGTGAGGACGGTCTCCGCCAGTTCCTCGGCGTCCGGCGCGTCCTCCTCCCAGGAGAGCGCGCCCTCGTCGTCGAGCGAGGCCGCGACGGCGGCACGCACCTGCGGGGTGGTGAGGACCGCGCGGGGTGTCGCGGGCAGCGCGCCGAGCTTCTCCAGAAGCGGGTGCGCGGCGTCCGGGTGGGCGACCTTGAGGCCGAGCCGGGTGAGGGTCTCGGGTTCGACGCTGACCGCGCCGGGGGTGGGCAGCAGCACCTGCCGGGGCCCGATGGTCGTCCGGCCGTCGGCCAGCGGCACGGGCAGGCCGGTGAGCCGGTCGGGGTCGACGCCCGCGAGGCTGTCGTACAGCCGCCGCCACCAGCCGGGCTCCTTCTCCAGCCCGGCCAGCCGGTCGACGGCGTCGGTCAGCCGGACCCGGGCGACCCCCAGCGTCCGCAGCTCCACCCGGCGTTCCAGACCGGCGGGCAGCAGGGTGGGCAGCACCTCGGCCAGCACCCGCACGGTGTCGGCGCCCGCGCCCTCGACGACCTCGGCGTCGCGCGGCCGGAGCGACTCGGGCAGGTCCTCGTCGGGCTCCGCGGCGGCCGGGGTCAGCGCCGGGGGGAGGAACGACGTACGCGGCAGCCGCTCCAGGACGGCCTGGCGCAGGGCCCCGTCCAGCTCGCCCTTGCCCAGCGGCCCGGGCACGAGGTCGATGATCCCCTCGCTCACCGGCCGCCACGCGGCGAGCAGTTCGGCGTAGACCTCGGCGGCCCTCCCGACCAGGAAGTCGGTCAGCGGACCGGGGGCGGCGTGCCGCCGGGTGGTGTCCAGCGGGAACGAGGCGATGAGCAGCGCGGGCACACCGAGGGGCTCGTCGCTGGGGGTGGGGGCGTGCACGACGGGGCTCGTGCGCGGACGGGCGGGGGTGCCGTCGTCGTCCACGGGCACGGCCCAGGTGACCGACCAGTGCGGGCGCAGCCGCTCCTCGACCGGACGGTCGGCGAGCAGTTCGGGCGTGAGCGGGCCGTGCGCGGCGGCCGTGCGCCACCGGCTGGTGCCGTCCCGCGAGTCCTCCACGACGGTCAGGGCGCCCTCCGCGCGGCGGCGCAGGGTGCGGGGCGCGTCGTCGCCGGTCTCGACGACGACCTCCTCCAGACCCGGCAGGGAGAGCAGCAGGGAGTCGTCGACGGCGTGCAGGAGGCGCTCGGCGAGACCGGCGGCGGCCGTGTCACGCAACGGGAGGATGACCACGGTGTCGTACGGGTCGGGGGCGGTGCCCTCGGCGGCGAACGGCAGCCGGAGCAGCGGCACGTGACCGTCCCGGCGCCGGATCTCGTCGCCCAGTCCGGGGCTGTGCCGGGCCGTCTCGGCGGCGAGGTCGCGGGCCTCGGCGAGGGACCAGCGCACCCCGCCGTGCCGGCCGACGACCGCGGGCTCGTCGGTGACCGCGAGGACGGCCGCGAAACCGACGCCGAACCGGCCGATCGAGGGGGTGTCCCGCTTGGCGGAGGCCCTCAGGGTGGACAGCGACTCGACTCCCGCCGCGTCCAGCGGGGCGCCGGTGTTGGCGGCGACGAGGACGCCGTCCCGCAGCGTGAGACGGAGCTTGCCCGGAACGCCGGCGCGGGCCGCCGCGTCGGCGGCGTTCTGCGCCAGCTCGACGACGAGCCGGTCCCGGTAGCCGCCGAGGACGAGGTCCTCCTCGGCGTTGGCGTCCTCCCGGAAACGGGCCGGGCTGGTGGCCCACGCGTCCAGCACTCCGCGCCGCAGCCGGGCGGTCCCGAACGGGTCGGCACCCTCGGCAGCCGGCCGCACGAACTTGCTCACGTTGACTCTCCTCATCGCCGTGAGGAGAAGGTATCGCGCCCGACCGACACCGCAGACCGGCACGACCACCGGCCGGACTCCCGGCCCGTCCGACGCTCGACGCCCAAGGCCGAGGACTGAGCGGGCGCAGGCCGAGAGGCGACGGGGCGCAGCTCCTGGACCGAGCGGGCGCAGGCCGAGAGGCGACCGGGCTCCGGGGGCGCGGCCCTCGTCCGGCTCCGACGCTCGACACCGAAAGCCGACGGCGAC
>NZ_JBSFCI010000026.1:51002-133472 GCF_053593375.1 Streptomyces sp. NPDC002309
GTCGGCTGACGGCTGACGGCTGACGGCTGACGGCTGACGGCTGACGGCTGACGGCTGACGGCTGACGGCTGACGGCTGACGGCTGACGGCTGACGGCTGACGGCGACAGGGTTCCAGGGCGCGGCCCCCCAGAACCGCGATCACCGCCGAGCCGGCCGCACCCCTACGAGTGTCCCAGCTCCGCCGCCGCCTCGTCCTCGACGTCCGGCACGGACCCCGAGTCCCGCGCCGGGCGCAGCGGGAAGGGGTCGACCCGCGTCTCGTCCACCACCGGCGGCGGCGGCTGCGGCGGCTTCGGCATCACCGCGGCCTCGGAGTGCCCGCCGCACCCGTACGCCAGCGACACCACCCGGCCGTCGGCCGGGGAGAACTCGTTCGCGCAGACCCCGAAGGCCTGTCCCAGCGACCCCCCGATCGGCGCCAGGAAGCCGCACGACACGCACGCCGCGGGCGCCGCCTGCGCCATCGGCGTCTTCGGCCCGAACGAGTCCTCCCAGCGATCGGCCGCCACATGCAGGCCGTAGCGGGACAGCACCCGGGCGCGCCGCATCCCCAGTTCCTCCGCGACCGCCGCGATGGAGCCCCGGGTCGGCGCCGCCGGCAGGCTCGCCGGCGGTCCCGCGGTGACCTCCGCGTCCTCGGCCTCTACCAGTTCCGCCATGTCCTCGGAGACCGCGGAACTCGGCAGCGGCACCTCCTCGCCGGTCCAGCCCGGCTCCAGCCGCAGGTCCTCGGCGTCCGTGGGCAGCAGATCGCCCGGCCCCATGTCGCCGGGCCTCAGCCGCTCGCTCCACGGCACCCACTCGGGCGCCAGCAGCGCGTCCTCGCCGGGCAGCAGCACGACCTCGTCCAGCGTCACGACCTTCGCCCGCGACGCCCGCGCCACGGTCACGGCCCAGCGCCAGCCGCGGTACCCGAACTCCTTGCACTCGAAGAAGTGCGTGACAACGCGGTCGCCCTCGGACGACAGACCGGAGTGTTCCCCCACCACCCCGGGCGCGGCGGCCTCCTCGGCGGCGGCACGGGCCAGGTCCACGGCCTCGGCGCACAAGCGGTCGGGGGTGCGGCTTCGCGTTGTCGCTGCGCTCACAGGTATCGCTTCTCTCCTACGCCGTCGCTCGGTGCGCCTGCCTGAAGGCGACGGGTCGGACGGAGCGGACCTGGGGACCGCGTCGACGTCCGCGCCCTGTCGCGCTCGGGCGCACCTGTGTCATCCATTCTGCGGGATGGCCGAGAGGCGCGCGGCCGAGAACGTTCGCCACGGCGCGCTACGCACGCTACCCCTTCACCGCCCCTGGGCCTACACCGACGGGACATGATCGTCACTAAGTGCGCGTCCATACGCGCCGGAACCGCACTACTGATGCCTGTCTCAGGGCACTATGAACGTCGTGGCAACCGCAAGGCCGCACCAAGGCACCGCCGTGACCGGCGGGGCCGAGGCGCACCACCGAAGCGGCGGAACGGGCCGTAGGAACGGCCGGCTCCGCTCGTTCACCCGTGCTCTGCACTTCCCGGTGACCGGCACCGCCCGCGGCATCCGCAAGGCCACGCACGCGCACGGCGCCGGCGAGTCCGGCCTCGGCAAGCTGATCGAACTGCACGCCGTGAACGGCGCGGGCGACGTGATGATCACGGTCGCCCTCGCCTCCACCGTCTTCTTCTCGGTCCCGACCGACGAGGCGCGCGGCCGGGTCGCGCTGTACCTGGCGATCACGATGGCGCCGTTCACCGTCCTCGCCCCCGTGATCGGTCCGCTGCTCGACCGGGTCCCGCACGGCCGGCGCGCGGCGATGGCGGGCGCGATGCTGGCGCGGGCGCTGCTCGCGCTGGTGCTGTCCGGCGCGGTGATCACCGGCGGGATCGAGCTGTACCCGGCGGCGCTCGGCGTGCTGGTGGCCTCGAAGGCGTACGGCGTGGTCAGAAGCGCGGTCGTGCCCCGGCTGCTGCCGCCCCGGTTCTCCCTCGTGAAGGCCAATTCCCGGGTCACCCTCGGCGGCCTGCTCGCCACCGGCGTGGCCGCGCCGGTCGCGGCGGGGCTCCAGGTTCTCGGTCCGCGCTGGCCGCTCTACGGCGCCTTCGTGATCTTCGTCGCCGGGACGGCCCTCTCCTTCACCCTGCCGCACAAGGTCGACTCGGCGAAGGGCGAGGACACGGCGCTGCTCGCGGCGGACGAGGCGCATCTGCACGGCCCCCACCGCGAACCGGTCAAGCGGCCCGGGCTGCGCACGGTCGGCATCGCGGTCACGCACGCCCTGGGCGTCAACGCGGCGATCCGCTGTCTGGCCGGGTTCCTGATCTTCTTCCTGGCGTTCCTGCTCCGTGAGCATCCGCTGGCCGGGCAGAGCGCCGCGGTCTCGCTGGGCATGGTGGCCGTCGCCGCGGGGGTGGGCAACGCGCTCGGCACGGCGGTCGGGGCGTGGCTGAAGTCCCGGGCGCCGGAGCTGATCATCGTGACCGTCGTCGCGGTCGAGCTCGCGGTCGCCGTCGTCGCGGCGCTGTTCTTCAGCGCGTTCCTGGTGGCGTGCCTGGCGGCGGTGGCCGGGTTCGCACAGGCGCTGGCCAAGCTGTCGCTGGACGCGCTGATCCAGCGGGACGTACCGGAACCGGTGCGGACCTCGGCGTTCGCCCGCTCGGAGACGCTGCTCCAGATGTCCTGGGTGCTGGGCGGCGCGATCGGCATCGCCCTGCCGCTGAACGGCACCCTCGGCATGTCGGTGGCCGCCGTCGTGCTCGCCGCCGGCTGGCTGACCACGGTCCGCGGACTGCTCAGCTCCGCACGCCAGGGCGGACGCACCCGCCCGCGAGTGGCCTAACCCTCGGCACGCCCCGCACCCCGCATGGGGAGGCGGCCGGGCCTGCCCGATAGCCTGCCCCCATGACCATGCAATCCGCTGTGCGACGCCGCCGCGCCGTCGCCGCCGCCGGCGCCGTTTCCGCCGGACTGCTCGTCCTTTCGGCATGTGAGAAGCCGTCGCCCATGGCCACTGTCACCGCCGGTACCGACTCGGTCAGCTCCGAGGCGTCCTGCTACTCCGCCGGCGCCCCGCTGAAGCCCGCCGAGCTGGCCCCGTGCCTGAAGGACACCGACATCAAGACGATCTCGGTCAATCCCGATGAGGACGTCCGCTTCGGGGTCGAGCCGGAGATCGCCGAGAAGGGCTGGACGATCCTGCTGAACGGCCAGCCGATCACCGAGTCGCGGAAGACGACCTACTACAGCATCCCGGGCAGCGTGTTCTTCAACGCCCAGTACGGCGCTCAGGGCAACTCCACGCTGGTCTCCATCGCGGAGGGCGATCAGGACATCAACGGCCTGTGGTCCTTCAAGCTGAAGAAGGACGCCTGACCACGTCGGCCGTCCGCATCCTCGTGGCCACCGCGGTCCCCGCCGAACGGGACGCGGTGGCACGGGCGTTCCCGGGCCCTGCCACTGAGGTCCCCCTCCCTGGCGCCGGGGACACCCCGGAGGGACTGCGCCGCCTCGCGGCCGGACCCGACCTGCTCGTCGCCGGCGTGGGTCCCGCCCTGGCCGCCGCCCGCACCGCGACGGCCCTCACCGCCGCCGCCCTGCACGGCGAGCCCTACGCCCTGGTCGTCTCGGCAGGCATCGCCGGCGGTTTCGCACCCGAGGCGCCGGTCGGCTCACTGGTCCTCGCCGACGAGATCACCGCCGCCGACCTGGGCGCCGAGACCGCGGAAGGCTTCCTCCCGGTCACCGACCTGGGCTTCGGCACCGTCACCCACCGTCCGCCGCCCGCGCTCGTGCGGGACGCCGCGAACGCGACCGGAGCCCGCGCGGGCGCGGTCCTCACCGTCTCCACCGTGACCGGCAGCGCCGCCCGCGCCGCCGACCTCCGCGAGCACCACCCCCGCGCCCTCGCCGAGGCCATGGAGGGCTTCGGGGTCGCCGAGGCCGCCGCCGCGCACGACACGCCCGTCCTGGAGCTGCGCGCGATCTCCAACCCGGTGGGCCCGCGCGACCGCGGCGCCTGGCGCATCGGCGAGGCGCTCGCCGCACTCACGGACGGCTTCGGGAAGCTCGCCCCCGTACTGGAGAGTTGGAAACCGGCATGAGCCGACTGCAGATCGCGTACTCCCCCTGCCCCAACGACACCTTCGTCTTCGACGCCCTCGCCCACGGCCGGGTCCCCGGCGCGCCCGCGCTCGACGTGACCTTCGCGGACATCGACGTCACCAACGGCATGGCCGAGCGCGGCGAATCGGACGTGCTGAAGGTGTCGTACGCCGTGCTGCCGTACGTCCTCGACACCTACACGCTGCTGCCGTGCGGCGGCGCGCTGGGCCGGGGCTGCGGGCCGCTGGTGCTGACCCGGGAGCCGGGTACCGACCTCACCGGCCGTACCGTCGCGGTGCCGAGCGAGCGGTCGACGGCTTACATGCTGTTCCGGCTGTGGGCCGCCGACACGCTGCCCGGCGGGGTAGGCGAGATCGTGGTCATGCCGTTCCACGAGATCATGCCGGCGGTGCGGGACGGGAAGGTCGACGCGGGCCTGGTGATCCACGAGGCGCGCTTCACGTACCAGAACTACGGCCTGCACAAGCTCGCCGACATGGGCGAGCACTGGGAGGACACCACCGGGCTGCCCATCCCGCTCGGTGCGATCATCGCCAAGCGGTCGCTGGGGGCCGACGCGCTGACACGGCTCGCCGACGCCGTCCGTACGTCCGTGCAGTTGGCCTGGGAGAACCCCGAGGCGTCCCGGCCCTACGTCATGGCGCACGCCCAGGAGATGGACCCGGCAGTGGCCGACCAGCACATCGGGCTCTACGTCAACGAATTCACCGCGGATCTCGGTGAGGACGGCTATGCGGCCGTACGCGGTCTGCTCACACGTGCGGCGGCCGAGGGGCTGGTTCCGCCCCTCGGGCCGGACGCGCTGGATTTCCCGTGACGGGCTTTCAGACGTCGAGTTGGTCGGCGACCGCGCGCAGGAGACCGGCGATCTGCTTGCCGGAGGTCTTCTCGGGGTAACGGCCCTTTTCGAGCGTCGGCGTGATGTTCTCCAGGAGCGTGGTCAGATCCTGGACGATGGAGGCGAGTTCGTCCGGCTTCTTGCGCTGGGCGGCCGCGACCGACGGGGTCGGGTCCAGGATCGTGACCGACAGGGCCTGGTCGCCGCGCTGCCCGGCGACGACCCCGAACTCCACGCGCTGGCCCGGCTTGAGCGTCTCGACTCCGGCGGGGAGGACCGAGGAATGGACGAAGACGTCACCGCCGTCGTCACGGGAGAGAAAGCCGAAGCCCTTCTCGCTGTTGAACCACTTGACCTTGCCGGTAGGCACGTCTGTCCTCGTCCTCGTACTCGTCGGAAAACTGCTTCTGAAACGGCTCTTGATAGCACTTGGGCGGGTCGTCCATGACCCGCCGGTACCAAGGCTAATGGTCTTCAGGCCGGTGACAAGACGTCGCCCGGTTGTTCCTTCGCGCTGGGAACTACCCTGGTCCGGTGCGTGACAAAACCCAACCGAATTCCGCCGGGCCCGGTGACGGACTGATCCGTGCCGGTGCCGTCGTCTTCCTCGTCGGAGCCGTGGCCACTCTGGTCACAGTGGCTCCACTGTTCCTCGGTACGACGCCTTTTCCTACGTACATGTTCGGATTGAGCATGCTCATGGGGGCCGGTTTCCTCATCGCCGGAGCGGGGCTGCTCCGGGCGATCGCGGCGGGCCGGCGTCAGGCGCGCGGCGCGTCGAGATAGGCCGAAAGCCAGTCCGGGAACTCTCCGAGGCCGGTGAGGACGGCGTCGGCGCCCGCCAGCCGCAGCTCCTCGGCGTCGCACGGGCCGGTCGCCACCGTCACCGACAGCGCGTCGGCGGCGCGGGCTCCGCGCACGTCACCGGTGTGGTCGCCGACGTAGACGTCCGCGCGATGCTCGCGCAGCGCCGCCGCCTTCGCCTCCGCCCACAGGTCGCCGACCACCGCGTCGGGCACGATGCCGAGGTGGGCGAGGTGCAGCTTGGCGTTGGGCTCGTACTTGGCGGTGACCACGACCGCGCGCCCACCGGCCGCTCGTACCGCCGCCACCGCCTCGTGCGCGCCGGGCATGGCCGGGGTCGCGGCGATGGCGATGTCCGGGTACATCGACCGGTAGACGTCGGCGATCGCGGCGACCTCGTCCTCCGGGAACCAGTACCGCAGCTCCTCCTCCAGCGGCGGCCCCAGCCGGGTGATCGCGGCATCGGCGTCGATGAACGTCCCCGTCCGCGCGGCCAGCGCCGTGTAGCAGGCGTGGATGCCGGGTCGGGAGTCGATGAGCGTCATGTCGAGATCGAAACCGACGGTGAGCGGGCGCGAGGTCATGTCCGTCATTGTGCCGAGCGAACCCACGGCGAGATGAACGGGGTGTGAGGGCGACTCCCCGAAGGCGGCGCGGTGAATCGCGCGATCAACCCCCACGACGGAACCCACCACCCACCCCCCAGGGGCGCGGGGAACTGCGCGACCAGCCCCCACCGAGCCGCACCCACCCCACAACAGAACCCACCCTTCAGGGGCGCGGGGAACTGCGCGACCAACCCCCACCACGGCCGCACCCACCCCACGACCTCCCCCACCTCACCCCTTCCGCTGCGACCGCCACACCAAAAACAGCGCCGACACCACGGCCGCACCCCGCACCACCCAGGGCCAGGTCTCGGAGAGCGCGGCGTTCATGTGGCCGTCGGCGATCGGGGCGCCCCAGCGGCCGTCGAGCCTGCCCCACAGCCAGACGAACCCGGCGACGACCGCGGTGCCGGGCAGGATCACCACCGCCCACTTGATCTCCCATCCGGCCAGCCGGCGGGAGGCGTACGCGATGAGCCAGCCGACGGCGAGCGGGAGCAGGTTGCCGAGCACGGCACCGACGACGAGGAGGGCGGCGGCAAGCAGCAGGAGGGGGTTGTTCCACCGGCCGGGCGACGGCAGGAACCGGCGCCGCGCGACGGCCCCGCCGCCGTCGGGCTCCACCCCGGCCGCCACCGCCTCGCCGGCCGCCGGCCCAGGCCCCGGCTCCGGCTCCGGCTCCGGCGCGGTGTCCTGGTCCTTCTCCGGCGGCCTGAACAGCTCCGGGATCTCCACGCCCCCGGTGAACCCGGGCACGCTGTCACCGACGCCGAAGGGGCCGCTGTCGACGCGCCACCAGTCGGGCTGGTCCGCACCGTCCCCGAGCTCGTCCTCGCCGGCGCGGTGCGGCGGGGCGGGAGCGTCTGCGGCCGGAGGCGGCGGGGTCCGCCGCTCGGCGGGCCGGGGCCGGGGCACGACCCGGCGCAGCCCCTTGCCCTTCGCCCCGGGCCCGTCCTCCCGCGGCACGGGCACGGCGGCGGCCGCCGCCGTGCCCACCGTGCCGCTCCCGCCGCTCCCGGCGGCGTCGACCACGTCGTCCGGGCTGCCGAGGCGGGACAGGATCCGCCGGACGGCGGCGGGGCTGTCGACGACGGCCCCGGCCCGGCGCCGGCCGATCTCGTCGCGCAACTGGGAGACCAGGCGCATCCGGGTGGCGGAGGGCAGCTGCCGCTGGTGGGCCACGTCGCCGACGCGGCTCAGATACTCGTAGACGACCTTGTCGCTCTCGATCCCCACGCTGTCCCCTCCGGGGCGGTGTGCCGGTTTCCCCGTGGCGCACGACGTTAGCGCAGGGCGGCACACCCGACGCCCCGTCAGGCCGGTCCGCCCGCAGCCGGGTTCGCGTCCACGGAAGCCGCGGCCGTACCGGCGACAGGCACGGTGGCGCACCGTCCGGGGCGCGGGCGGTCGGCCCCCGCGGACCACCGACCCGCTACCGTGGGCCGGATGAGCACCGAGGAGAAGCCGGCGGCCCCGCGTTCCCTCGCGGAGGCGCTGCGCGCGCGGGACGACGCCTCGCTGTCCGCGCTCCTGCGCGGCCGGCCCGATCTCATCACGCCCGTCCCCACCGACCTCACCCAGCTCGCCACCCGCGCCGGCACCCGCGCCTCGGTGGTCCGCGCCCTGGAGCGGCTGGACCGCTTCGCGCTCCAGACGGCCGAGGCGCTGGCCGTGGCGGCCGACCCCGCGACCCGCACGGAACTGCTCGGGCTCATGGCCGGCGACGACGGCGACCCGCTCGTGACCGCCGCCCTGCCGCGCGGCCTCGGCGCCCTGCGCGAGCAGGCCCTGGTGTGGGGCCCCGACGACCGGCTGCGCCTCGTGCGCACGGCGCGTGAGCTGCTCGCCCCGACACCGCAGCACCCGTCCCCGACCGGGCTGGGCCCGACCGTCCAGGAGGCGACGGCCGGTATGTCGCCGGGCCGGATCCAGGACCTCGTCACGGCCGCCGGGCTGCCCTCCACCCACGACGCCGTCTCCGCGTCGACCGCGCTCACCGCGCTGTTCACCGACCGCACCCGGATGTCCGCGCTCCTGGACGAGGCCCCCGCCGACTCGGTGGAGGTGCTGGCACGGCTCGTGTGGGGCCCGCCGTACGGGCAGGTCACCGCCGACCCCGCGCCGCGGCTGCGCTGGCTGCTGGACCGCGGGCTGCTCCTGCCGACGGCACCCGGCACGGTCGTGCTCCCCCGCGAGGTCGCCCTGCATCTGCGGGCCGGCCGGGCGCACCGCGCGCCGGAGCCGGTGGCGCCGCCCGTGGAGGCGGCGGCCGCACACCGTCCGCAGGTGGTGGACGCCACGGCGGCCGGGCAGGCGTACACCGCACTGGCGACGGTCGAGGAACTGCTGAAGGACTGGGACGAGGGCGGCCCTGCGGTGCTGCGGGCGGGCGGTCTCAGCGTCCGTGACCTGAAGCGGACCGCCGTCGCGCTCGACGTGTCCGAACCGGTCGCGGCGTTCTGGGTCGAGCTGGCCTACGCGACGGGCCTGATCGCCTCCGACGGCGAGGCCGACGAGCGGTACGCGGCGACCCCGGCCTACGACGAGTGGCTGGAACGGCCCGCGCCCGAGCGCTGGGCCCGGCTGGCGGAGACCTGGCTGACGGCGACGCGGACGGCCGGGGTGGTGGGCGGCCGGGACGCCAAGGACCGGGCGCTGGCCACCCTGGGCCCGGGCCTGGACCGGTCGGCCGCTCCGGAGGTGCGGCACCGGGTGCTGGGCCTGCTGGCCGAGCTGCCGGAGGGCGCGGCCCCGTCGGGTGAGTCGGTGCTGGCGCGGCTGCGCTGGGAGCGGCCGCTGCGGCGGGACCCGCGGCGCGACGCCCCGCGCGACCCGCAGGGTGCTCCGCGACGGGACTTCGGCCCCGACGCCGAACTGCGGGTGCGGCTCGCCCGGTGGGCGCTCGAGGAGGCCGAGTTGCTCGGCGTCACCGGGCGCGGGGCGCTCTCCGCGCACGGGCGCGCGTTGCTGGGGGCCCACGCGCCCGTGCACGCGCCCGACGACGAGCCCGTGGGCCCCGGCGACAAGCTCCCCGTGCACCACCGCCCCGCCCCGCCCCTCGAACCCCTCAACCCGGCCGAGCAGTCCGTCGCCTCCGCGACGGCCGCCCGGCTGCTCGCCCCGCTGCTCCCGGAGCCGCTGGACCATGTGCTGCTCCAGGCCGATCTGACGGCGGTGGCGCCGGGCCCGCTCCAGCGGCACCTCGCCGACACGCTGGACGTGCTCGCCGACGTGGAGTCCAAGGGCGGCGCGACCGTCTACCGCTTCACGCCCGCCTCCGTACGCCGCGCCCTGGACGCCGGCCGCGCCGCCTCCGACCTGCACGCCTTCCTCACCGAGCACTCCCGTACGCCGGTGCCGCAGCCGCTGGCCTACCTGATCGACGACGTGGCCCGCAGACACGGGCACCTGCGGGTGGGCGCCGCCTCCGCGTACGTGCGCTGCGACGACGCCGCGCTGCTGGGCGAGATCCTCGCCGACAAGCGGTCCGCGGGACTGCGGCTGCGCCGCCTCGCGCCGACCGTGCTGGCCGCGCAGGCCGACCCGGCGGCCCTGCTGGAGGGGTTGCGGGTGATGGGCTTCGCGCCCGCCGCGGAGTCCGCCGAGGGCGATGTGCTGATCACGCGCGCGCACTCCCGCCGCACCCCGCCGCGCACCCCGCCCGAGCCGGTGCCGGAGGGCCCGCCCACGCCGGACGGGACGCTCCTCGCCGCCGCGATCCGCGCGATCCGGGCGGGCGATCTGGCCTCGACGACCCCGCGGAAGTCCCCGGAGCCCGCGCAGGGCGGGGGCCTGCCGCGCACCGGCTCCGCCGAGACCCTCGCCACCATGCAGGCCGCCGTCCTGACCGGCCAGACCCTGTGGATCGGGTACGTCAACGCCGAGGGCGCCGCCAGTCAGCGGGTGATCGCGCCGGTGCGGGTGGAGGGCGGCTTCGTGACGGCGTACGACCACACCGCGGACGAGGTCCGCACCTATCCGCTGCACCGGATCACGGGCGTGGCGGAGCTGGCCGACGAGTAGCCGGCCGCCCGCTCACCCCTACGGGCGTACACCGCGATCCATGCACGCCACGCCGGACACTTCCCACCCATGAGGGAGCTTGGGGAGCGTCCCGCATCCCCGTGGCGTGGGCCGGGCAGCCACCGGGAGTCCTGATCAAGCCCGAGCCGACCCGCGCAAGGGACTCGGGCGAGCACATCCGAAAGGAATCCCCCCATGCGAGCTGCCCGTCGTGTCGCCGCCGTGCTGACCACCACCGCCGTGATCCTCGGCGCCCTCACCACCCAGGCCGCGGCCATCGCGATCGACGTCGCCGGACTGGTCCTGGAGACACCGCAGATCTGACGGCCCCGCGGTCCCTCGGGCCGGTCCCCGCGTCCCGGGTCCGGCCCGCCCCGAACACCCCCTGAAAGGCCCTCACGCCCCCATGCGCTCCAAGCTTCCCGACCGCGCCCACTCCGCCATCGCCGTCTCCGCCGCCGCGCTGATGACCGCGGCCGCCCTCGTCGTCGCGCTCGCGCCCGAGGCGTCGGCGGCGCCGCTCCCCCTGCCGATCGCTCAGCCGGGTGAGCCCCTGGTCAACATCGACGGGCACGTCTTCGCCCAGCCGCTGGTCAACAACCTCACCCTGCCCATTCCGAGGTAGCCCGGCGCATGCGGTAGCTGTCCCCCTCGAGACGGACGATCTCCGCGTGGTGGGCCAGCCGGTCCACCATCGCCGAGGCGGCGCTGCCGTCGAACACCTCGTCCCACCGCGTCGGCGGGCGGTCACCGGTCACGACCAGTGAACCGCGCTCGTAGCGGTGCGCGACCAGCCGGAAGAAGAGCTGCGAGGTGTCCGCGTCGAACGGCAGATAGCCGACCTCGTCGACGATCAGCAGGCCGTAGACGTCGAGGCGGCGCAGCTCCTCGGTGAGCCGGCCGTCGGCCTGCGCCCTCGTCAGCCGCGCCGCCCACTCGCCCGCGGTCGCGAACAGCACCCGGTGGCCCGCCTGGCAGGCACGCACCCCGAGGCCCACGGCCAGATGCGTCTTGCCGGTGCCGGGCGGCCCGGTGAAGACGACGTTGCGGCGGGCGGTGACGAAGTCCAGCTTGCCGAGCCGGGCCACGGCCTCGCGGTCGAAGGAGCGCGGATGCTCGGCGTCGAAGTCCTCCAGCAGCTTGCGGACGGGGAAACCGGCGGCCCGCAGCCGCTCCTCGGCGCTCGGCGCCTCCTCTCGCTGGGCCGGGATGACGACCTTCCCGGCCGGGCCCTCGTCGGCCTCCCGTCGCTGCGGGGGCTGGTGGGAGTGGTGAGCGCGCTCGGCCTGCGCCGCCATCGGTCCCGACATATAGGCCAGGATCGCGGCCGACAGAATGAACGCCATGTGGATCACGGTGCCCCACAGCAGGGAGTGGCGCGGCGTGTGGTGCACATCCACGAACATCTGGAGCAGATGCACCGAGGAGATGCCGACGATGGCGGTGGCCAGCTTCACCTTCAGCACGTTGGAGTTCACGTGCGAGAGCCATTCCGGCTGGTCGCGATGGCCCTGGAGCCCGATGCGCGAGACGAACGTCTCGTAGCCCCCGACGATCACCATGATCAGCAGATTGGCGATCATGACGACGTCGACGAGCTTGAGCACGGCGAGCATGACGTAGGTCTCTGTCGCCTGCCCGGTCACGCACCGGAGGATTAAGGCCCAGAGTTCGTTGAAGAATTTGTAGACGTACACCCCCTGGGCGGCCACGAGGCCGAAGTACAGCGGAGCCTGCAGCCAGCGCGTGGCGAACAGCGCGTAGCCGAGCGTGGTGGACGGCGGGGACGGGGCACTGCTGATGTCCTGCACGCCCTGCACAACGATCAGGCACACTGGACGTTTGGCCCGCGCGGAAGGAATGTGAGTACGTGAACGGTCCTCTCATCGTCCAGTCGGACAAGACGCTCCTGCTGGAGGTCGACCACGAGCGCGCCGACGACTGCCGTCGTGTGATCGCGCCGTTCGCGGAGCTGGAGCGCGCGCCGGAGCACATCCACACCTACCGCGTGACCCCGCTCGGACTGTGGAACGCGCGGGCCGCGGGCCACGACGCCGAGCAGGTGGTGGACGCGCTGGTGGAGTACAGCCGCTACCCGGTGCCGCACGCGCTGCTCGTGGACATCGCCGAGACGATGGACCGCTACGGGCGGCTGACGCTCAGCAAGCACCCGGCGCACGGGCTGGTGCTCTCCAGCACCGACCGGCCGGTGCTGGAGGAGGTGCTGCGCTCCAAGCGGATCGCGCCGCTGGTCGGCGCCCGTATCGACCCGGACACCGTGGCCGTGCACCCCTCCGAGCGCGGACAGATCAAGCAGGTGCTGCTGAAGCTGGGCTGGCCGGCCGAGGACCTCGCGGGGTACGTCGACGGCGAGGCGCACCCGATCGAGCTGGCCGAGGACGGCTGGGCGCTGCGGCCGTACCAGAAGCAGGCCGTGGAGAACTTCTGGCACGGCGGGTCCGGGGTCGTCGTGCTGCCCTGCGGCGCCGGCAAGACCCTGGTGGGCGCCGGGTCCATGGCGCAGGCGAAGTCCACGACGCTCATCCTCGTGACCAACACCGTCTCGGCCCGGCAGTGGAAGCACGAGCTGGTGAAGCGGACCTCGCTGACGGAGGAGGAGATCGGCGAGTACAGCGGGACGAAGAAGGAGATCCGGCCCGTCACCATCGCCACCTACCAGGTGCTGACGACCAGACGGAAGGGCGTCTACCCCCACCTGGAGCTGTTCGACTCCCGTGACTGGGGACTCATCGTCTACGACGAGGTGCACCTGCTGCCCGCGCCGGTCTTCAAGTTCACGGCGGACCTCCAGGCCCGGCGGCGGCTGGGGCTGACGGCGACGCTGGTGCGCGAGGACGGCCGGGAGTCGGACGTGTTCTCGCTGATCGGGCCGAAGCGGTTCGACGCGCCGTGGAAGGAGATCGAGGCGCAGGGCTACATCGCGCCCGCGGACTGCGTGGAGGTCCGGGTCAACCTCACGGACTCCGAGCGGCTCGCGTACGCGACGGCGGAGCCCGAGGAGAAGTACCGCTTCTGCTCGACGACCGCGACCAAGCGCAAGGTGACGGAGGCGATCGTGCGCCGGTTCGCCGGGCAGCAGATCCTCGTCATCGGGCAGTACATCGACCAGCTCGACGAGCTGGGCGAGCATCTCGACGCACCGGTGATCAAGGGCGAGACGTCCAACGCCCAGCGCGAGAAGCTCTTCGACGCCTTCCGGCAGGGCGAGATCAGCGTCCTGGTGGTCTCCAAGGTCGCCAACTTCTCGATCGACCTGCCGGAGGCGACCGTCGCCATCCAGGTGTCCGGGACCTTCGGCTCGCGGCAGGAGGAGGCCCAGCGGCTGGGTCGCGTGCTGCGCCCGAAGGCCGACGGCCACCAGGCGCACTTCTACTCGGTCGTCGCCCGCGACACGATCGACCAGGACTTCGCGGCCCACCGCCAGCGGTTCCTGGCCGAGCAGGGGTACGCGTACCGGATCATGGACGCCGACGAGCTGCTCGCCGGGAGCTGACGCCCCAGCAGCGTGCGCAGGGCCGCGGCGGTCAGCGCCGCCAGGCCCAGCAGCGGATAGGGCGAGGCCAGCGGCTGCTGCCACCAGGGGAGCTGGAGGTCCAGGTCACCCTGGTGCGGTACGAGCCACATGGTGCGCGCCGTGAAGAGGAAGGCCACGGCGAGCGCCAGACGGCCGCGGCCGTCCGCCAGCAGTACGGCGATGACGGGGACGCACCAGACCCAGTGGTGGGACCAGCTGATCGGTGAGACCAGCAGCGCGGTGACGGCCGTCAGCAGCAGGGCGTGGCGGTCGTCCGGCGTGCGGTGGACCAGCCACAGGGCGGCGCCCGCGACGAGCAGCGCGGGCGCCAGCCAGGCGGAGCCCGGCGCCGGGTCGCCCAGGGCGCGGGCGAACAGGCCCTGGAGCGACTGGTTGTCGACGATCCAGGACTTGCCCACCCGGTGGGTCTCGTAGAGGCGGCGCAGCCAGAAGTCCGCACTCGCGGCGGGCAGCACCAGCGCGCCGAGGGCCATGGTCGCCGCGAGGGCGGCCGTCGCGGCGGCGGCCTCCCGGGGGCGCCCGCGCAGCAGCAGATACACGATGAAGACGGCCGGTGTCAGCTTGATGCCGGCCGCGATGCCCACGGCCACGCCCCTGCCGCGGGCGCCGGGCGGGCGGGTGAGGTCCCACAGGACCAGACAGGCGAGGGCGAGGTTGATCTGGCCGTAGAGCAGGGTCTGGAAGACCGGCTCCAGCCAGAGGGCGAGCGCGGTGAGCGCGCAGAGGGCGGGAAGGCGCGGCGGGCGGCCGGCCAGCCGCGCGGAGAGGTGCACCAGGCAGGCGGTGAGCAGCAGGTTGGCCCCGAGGAAGGCGGCCTTCAGGGCCGCGACGGGGATCCAGGCGGCGGGGGTGAACAGGAGTGCGGCGAAGGGGGGATAGGTGGCGGGCAGGCGCCATCGGGTGACGGTGAAGCCGTAGAGGTCATGGCCGTGCAGGACGGCCGCGCCCTCGGCCCGGTACACCAGGGCGTCGGCCATGGCCGGGCGGTGCACGACGCACAGGACGGCGAAGGCCGCCACGGAGACGGCCAGGAGTGTCACGGGCGCTGCCGAGCGTGGTCGTCTCGTCACGTCGTGACACTAGACGCTCACTTGCGGCGGACGCCCGCCTCCTCGCCGTACTCGCCGAGGATGACCACATCGAACGCGGCGCCCGCGAACACCCGCACGGCGCGCAGGGCTTCGCCGAGGCGGTGACGGTGGCTGCCGGTGAGGGCGGTGGCGCCGGAGGGCCGGTGCGGGGCGGGGGCCGGGGTGAAAGTCGCTGCACTCATGTGTCCATGGTGGATTTCGCACCGTTGGGGCGGCATCGGTCTCGGGACCGAACCTTGACGGCCCCGGGGTAGCCCCTGAGAGGGAGTGGTGGACCCGAGGGGGGAGGACCCGGGGGAACGCGTCCCCTAAGGGCCGTCGGGGGTGCGCCGGCCCGCTGGCGGTGCGGGGCGGCGCGGACGACGGGCGGGGCGGCGCGGACGGCCGGCGGAAATTCGTTGGCCCGCCGTCGGCCGCTCACCTAGAATCTCCGCTCTTGCCCGCCTCCCTCGGGGAGTGCCGCCACCCGGCCGGAAACCGGGGGCATCCCGCATCGCACCCCTGGCTCCCCATAGCTCCCCCAGTTCCCCGGAGGCACCGCCGTGTCCACACCCGCCGTCGATCCGCTCGCCCGTGAGCGTGCCCATCTGTCCGCGTCCCGTGCCGCGCTGCGGGCCATGCGGGAGGACGTCGAGTCGCTCGACATCGGCGACGTCACCGCCAACTGGGTCAACGCCCAGATCCTGGAACGCCAGATCGGCGAACGCGTCAAGGCCCTCGCCGACCTCAGCCACACCCCGCTGTTCTTCGGCCGGCTGGACTATCTGCACGCGCCCGGCGCGGAGCGGGCCGAGGGCGCGGACGGGGAGTCCTTCTACATCGGACGCCGTCATGTGCACGACGGGGACGGCGACCCGATGGTGATCGACTGGCGCGCACCGGTCTCGCAGCCGTTCTACCGGGCGTCCGGGAAGGACCCGATGGACGTCGGGCTGCGCCGCCGGTTCGGATACGTCGGCGGGGAGCTGACGGCCTACGAGGACGAGCACCTGTCCGACCCTGCCGAGGCGGCGCGGACCAGCAAGCTGCTCCAGCGGGAGATCGAACGCCCGCGTGTCGGCCCGATGCGCGACATCGTCGCCACCATCCAGCCGGAGCAGGACGAGATCGTGCGCAGCGGGCTGGGCGGCACGGTGTGTGTGCAGGGCGGCCCCGGCACCGGGAAGACCGCGGTCGGCCTGCACCGCGTGGCCTACCTCCTCTACGCCCACCGCGACCGGCTGGCCCGCACCGGCACCCTGGTGATCGGCCCGAACCGCTCCTTCCTCCACTACATCGAGCAGGTGCTCCCGGCGCTGGGCGAGCTGTCGGTCCGGCAGGCGACGGTGGACGACCTGGTGGCGCACGTGGAGGTGCGCGGCACCGACGACGCGGCGGCGGCGCTGGTCAAGGGGGACGCGAGGATGGCGGAGGTCGTCCGCCGGGCGCTGTACGCGCATGTGACGATGCCCACGGAGCCGGTCGTCGTGGTGCGCGGGTCACGGCGGTGGCGGGTGCCGGCGTACGAGGTCGAGGAGATGGTGCGGGAGCTGCTGGACCGGGGCATCCGGTACGGCGCCGCCCGCGAGGCGCTGCCGCAGCGGATCGCGCACGCCGTGCTGGTGCAGATGGAACGGTCGGGTGAGGCGCCGGACGACCGGGTGCAGGACGCGGTGGCCCGCGACAGTGCCGTGAAGGCGGCGGTCAAGGCGATCTGGCCGGCGGTCGACCCGGCGAAGCTGGTGCTGCGGCTGCTGACCGACGCGGACTTCCTGGCCGCGCACGCGCGGGGCGTGCTGGACGAGGACGAGCGCAAGACGGTGCTGTGGGCGCGTGCGGTGCGGTCCGTGAAGGCGGCCAAGTGGTCGGCGGCGGACGCGGTGCTGATCGACGAGGCGAAGGACCTGATCGACCGCACGCCGTCCCTCGGCCATGTCGTCCTCGACGAGGCGCAGGACCTGTCCCCCATGCAGTACCGGGCGGTCGGCCGCCGCTGCACCACCGGCTCCGCGACCGTCCTCGGCGACCTGGCGCAGGGCACCACGCCGTGGGCGACGCGCAGTTGGGAGGAGGCGCTGGCCCACCTGGGCAAGGACGACGCGGTGGTCGAGGAGCTGACGGCCGGTTTTCGCGTCCCGACGGACGTGATCACCTACGCTTCCCGGCTGCTGCCGCACATCGCGCCCGGGCTCACGCCGGTGGCGTCGGTGCGGGAGAACCCGGGGGCGTTCGAGGTGCGGCATGTCGAGACCGACACGGACGTGGTCGCCGCCTGCGCCGAGTCGCTCCTGCGCGAGGGCTCGATCGGCCTGATCGCCGCGGACGCCCGGATCCCGGCGCTCGCCCGGGCTCTCGCGGCGGCGGGGATCGACCATCTCGCGCCGGGCGAGGAGACGTCGTACGAGACCCGGCTGACCCTGGTCCCGGCCTCCCTGGCCAAGGGCCTGGAGTACGACCACGTGGTCCTGGACGAACCCCGGGCCGTCGTCGACGGCGAACCGGACGAACGGACGGGGCTGCGCCGCCTGTACGTGGCGCTGACGCGTGCGGTGTCGGGGCTGACGGTGACGCACACGGCGCCGCTACCCGCCCAGCTCGGCTGAGCCGGGCCCGTCTCCGACCGCGCCGCGGCCCACACCGCGCGGCCGGCCGGTCCCGTGTGCACACCGCGCGGCCGGCCGGTCCCGGACCCCGCTTCGACTCGGTCGGCCTGTCCAGGTCCCGTCCGTGTCGGCCCGCCTGTCCCCGTCCCGTCCCCTTGGCTGCCGACCGGTCCAAGTCCCTCCCCTGTCGGCCCGCCCGTCCCCCCTGGCTACAGACCGGTCCAAGTCCCGCCCCTCCCCATGCGACCGGCCCGTCCAAGTCCCTCCCCGACGCGGGCCCGCTGCCTCCGTGCCGCGCGGGGCGGTCGGATCACCCGCCGTCCAGCACGTCCCGCCACTCGGCGACCGCGGCCACCGACACCGGGCCCTCCCAGCCCTCCGGCCGCGCCGCCCCGCCGATGTGGAACGCGTCGGCCCCGGCGGCCACCAGTCGCGGCACGTGTTCCAGGCGCAGGCCGCCGCCGACCAGGATCTGCTGCTCGTACCCCGGCTCGCCGCGGCGCGCCGCCTCGGCGAGCAGCACGGGCAGTCCCTCGTCCACGCCGGCGGCCGCACCCGCCGTCAGATAGGTGTCCAGGCCGGGCAGCCCGTCCAGCGTCTTGCGCAGCGCGTCGCGGTCCGCCGCCCGGTCGATGGCCCGGTGGAACGTCCACCGGCAGCCCTCCAGCGCGCCGACCACGTGCTCGACGGCGTCGAGGTCCACGCCGCCGTCGGTGTCCAGGAACCCGAGCACGAACTCCTCGGCCCCGGCCTCCCGCATCCGCCCGGCCACCTCGACGAGTCGCGGGACCTCCCCGGCCGCGAACCCGTCCGCCAATCGCAGCATCACGCGCAGCGGAATGTCGACGGCGGAGCGGATCGCGGTGAAGGTCCCGACGGACGGCGTGAGCCCGTCCGCCGCGATGTCGGTGACCAGTTCGAGGCGATCCGCGCCTCCGGCCTGGGCGGCGACCGCGTCCTCGGCGTCGAGGGCGATCACCTCCAGGACTGCACGCGTGCTCATGGCACCCCTTTCTTGGGCATTCCCCGAAGCGACTACAGGTCTAGTCCAATATCAGGGTACGCCCGCGGGGTTCGCGCCCGCGAGACGGCATCGGGCCGGTGCCGGGCCGTACGGGCGCCGGCGCGCCGCCGATGCGCCCCGCGCACGTCGGCGGAACTCACGCACCCGGGCCGGGCCCTGGCCCAGAATCGACGGCATGCCCGAACCCAGCACCCTTCGCCTCCGGTTCCTTCACGCGTTGGAGGCCGCCCGGGGCCCCGAGGGCGGCCCCGACCCGGTTCCGTACGCCGACAATCTGATCGCGCGCTGGCAGGAACCGCAGCGGCGCTACCACACGCTGACCCACCTCACCGCGGTCCTCGACCACGTCGACGTGCTGGAGGAGTACGCCGACGACGCCGACCTCGTCCGGCTCGCCGCCTGGTTCCACGACGCGGTCTACCTCCCGGACCGCTCCGAGAACGAGGAACGCTCGGCCCGGCTGGCCGAACGCGCCCTCCCCGAGGCCGGACTGTCCGAGGCGGGAACCACGGAGGTCGCCCGTCTGGTCCGCCTCACCGCCGGGCACGCGGCGGACGACGACGACCACAACGGCCGGGTCCTGTGCGACGCCGACCTCGCGATCCTCGGCTCGCCGCCGTCGGTGTACGCCGCCTACACGGCCGCCGTGCGCGAGGAGTACGGCTTCGTCCCGTCCGACGCGTTCCGCGCGGGCCGTGCGGCCGTCCTGCGTGACCTGCTCGCCCTGCCCCGCCTGTTCCGCACCCCTCACGGCGTCGAGCACTGGGAGGCGACGGCCCGCTACAACGTCACCGCCGAGCTGGAAATCCTGTCGTCCTGAGGGCGGGCCGTCGCCTAGTCTGCGCCGCATGGTGGACACGGGTGGGGAAAAGGTGCTCCAGGCCGTCGAGGGCGCCGTGGCGGTGCTGCGGACGGCGACGGACCGCGACTGGCGCGCGGTCGACGCGGGGCGCACGACGTGGAGTTGCCGCACGACGGCCGAGCACGTCGCGAGCTGTCTGCTGGCGTACGCGGGGCAACTCGCCGGACGCGCGCGGGACGCGTACGTGCCCTTCGAGATCACGCTCGACGGTTCCGAGGACGCCCTCGACCCGGCAGGCAACGAGGGCGTCCTCCAGGTCATCGCGACGACGGGCGCGTTGCTCTCGGCGGCGATCCGCACCACGCCCCGCGAGGTGCGCGCCTTCCACCCGTACCCGTTCCGCAGCGCGAACCGCGAGGGCTTCGCCGCGATGGGCGTCGCGGAGGTCCTGCTGCACACCCACGACATCGCCCAGGGCCTCGGCCTCGCCTACGAACCGCCGGCCGGGCTGTGCGCGTACGTCCTCGGCACGATCTTCCCGCACGTCCAGCCCGCCGCCGACCCCTGGCCAACCCTCCTGTGGGCCACCGGCCGGGGCGACCTCCCGGGCCGCGCCCCGGTCACCGACTGGCGCTGGGCCAACAACCTCGTCGTCCCGGCCGGCCGCCTCACGCTGGAGGGCGTCACCCCGCTCGCCGCCGCCGACCTCGCCGCCGGCGGCGACGGCGGGTTCGCGTGGGCCGAGGGCGGCCCCTTCGAGGGCACCCGCGAGGCCGCGGGGATGCTGACGAAGGCGTACGAGACGGGCGTGCTCCGCCCGGAGTTCGGTCTCTTCGTCCTGGTGCGCCACGAGGACGGCCGCGCGATCGGCGGCATGGGCTTCCACGGCGCCCCCGACGAGGACGCCCGCGCCGAGATCGGATACGACCTCACCGAAGCGGCCCGCGGCCGGGGCTACGCCACCGAGGCGCTGCGCGCCCTGGCGGACTGGGCCCTGGCCCGGGAGGACGTACGGTCCCTGTTCGCGACGGTGGACGTGGGCAACATCCCGTCGCAGCGGGTGGTGGAGCGGGCCGGGTTCGTCCGCGTGAGCGAGGGCGAGCAGTTCGCCTACGCGCTGCGGCGGGCCTGAGCACGGCCGCGGGACCCGTCGGCCACGCGGCCCGTCGCACCACCCGCCCCTCGGCGCACCGGTCGTCGGCTCACCTGCCCTCGGCCCTCGCCGCTCGGCTCACCCGCCCTCGGCCCCTCGCCTCTTGCGTCTGCGCAGTCCCGCCGCGCGCAGCAGGCGCACGATCTCACGGCTGCTGACCTCCACCGCGCCGGCGACGACCGCGTCGGCGTAGCGGTGGGACGGGAGGTCGTAGTGGTCCCGCTCGAAGGCACGGCGGGGGACGCCCAGCCCCTCGGCGAACAGGTGCAGTTCCTCGTACGAGAGATCGCTGACGAGGTGGGACCACATGCGTCCGTGGCCGGGCCAGGCCGGAGGGTCGATGTAGACCGTCACGAGGCGGCTGCACCGCCCGACCCCAGGGAGCCGACCGGCGCGACCTTCACACCCGCCTGGTGGCACACCCAGTGCGGATCGGGTCCGAGTTCGGGTTCGACGTCCAGGGCGTGCGGGTCGCCGGAGCCGCAGACCGGGCACAGGGGCCAGCGGCCGTGGCGGTCGAACAGGGCGTCCTGCACGTCCTGGGCGATCAGCCCGGCGACGTACTCCGCGCCGTCCGGCCACTGCTCCACCCACCAGCGCCGCTGCGCGACGGACTCCTCGACCAGCGAGACGACGTCCGCCTCGGCGACCCGGCCCGCGACGAGGTCGGCCAGGACGAGGGCGCGGGCGGCGTGCAGCGCCTGCTCCAGGGGGCTGATGGGGTCCATGCCCCTATTGTGCGCACTCTTGACCACGACACGGAATTGAAAATATCTTTCACCTGTGACCCGTGAAGTGAAGGAAACTTTCGACAGCGGCCGACGGCCCCGCCCCGGCGCGGCATCCGGGCCCGGGGCGGCGCCCCGCACGAACCCGCCCGCGCCCGCCGCCCTCGCCGCCAAGGTGCGCACCCTGGCCCCGTCCATGACCCGCTCCATGCAGCGCGTCGCCGAGGCCGTGGCGAACGACCCGGCCGGCTGCGCGGCCCTCACGGTCACCGGTCTCGCCGAGCTCACCGGCACCAGCGAGGCCACCGTAGTGCGTACCGCACGCCTCCTCGGCTACCCCGGCTACCGCGATCTGCGTCTCGCCCTCGCCGGACTGGCCGCCCAGCAGCAGTCCGGGCGCGCCCCCGCCATCACGACCGACATCGCGGTCGACGACCCGATCGCCGACGTCGTCGCCAAGCTCGCCTACGACGAGCAGCAGACCCTCGCCGACACGGCGGCCGGGCTCGACACCGCGCAGCTCGGCGCGGCGGTCGCCGCGCTCGCCACCGCCCGCCGCGCCGACGTGTACGGCATCGGCGCGTCCGGGCTGGTCGCCCAGGACCTCACCCAGAAGCTGCTGCGCATAGGGCTGATAGCCCACGCCCACAATGACCCCCACCTCGCCGTGACCAACGCCGTGCAGCTGCGCGCCGGGGACGTCGCCATCGCGATCACCCACTCCGGCTCCACGACGGACGTCATCGAGCCGCTGCGGGTGGCCTTCGAGGGCGGGGCCACGACCGTGGCGATCACCGGCCGCCCGGACGGGGCCGTCACGCAGTACGCCGACCACGTCCTGACGACGTCCACGGCCCGCGAGAGTGAGCTGCGGCCCGCGGCGATGTCGTCCCGGACCAGTCAGCTGCTGGTCGTGGACTGCCTGTTCGTGGGGGTGGCCCAACGCACCTACGAGACGGCGGCACCGGCGCTGGCGGCCTCGTACGAGGCGCTGGCGCACCGGCACCGGAGCGCGCGGCGGTAGCGCGGGCCGCCGCACACGCCGAGCCCGCTCCTTCCGGGCCGCGAGGGGACCGTACCGACAAGCCGCCGACCGGACATCGAGAAGAGCTGCGTCCCCATGACCTCCACCTCGGGCCCCGTGATGTGCAGCAGCAGTCGGAGACCCGGCCGGCATCCGTGAGCACGCTCGACTGGGCGCGTCGGCACGCCCCGGCCGCGGTCACCGCCGTGCTCGGCCGACTGCCCGCGGCACCACCCGGAGGCGGGCGCGGGCCGACTCGTGTGCGGACGCGCTCGCCTCGTACCATCGCAGGTCCGCGTCTTTCCGGAAGGGACCACAGGCGATCATGAATCACGCTCAGCTCACCGCCCTGGGGCGCGCTCTGCGATTGCTCGGGGAGCATGGCGAGGCGCTCGGCGCGGACACGCCGGACGCGCGGTTGCACGAGGTCAAGGCCGATCTGCGACGCGCTCTGGAACTGCTGGAGGAGAGCGTCACCGCCGCCGCGCCCAGCACCCGCTGCGCGGAGCATCCGACAGGGCCGGTCGACGAGAGTGCGCCCGACCGGTGTCTGCTGTGCGAGACCCGGCGCCGGGCCGCCCGGCGGGCCGAGTTCAACGGGCCCGCCGCGCCCGGCGCGCCCACCGCGTCCGCGCCGTCGCGGTACGGCGTGCGCGGCGACCGTCCGCAGCCCCAGCAGCGCTGGCTGCCGGAGCTGTGGAACGGGCAGGAGTGGCAGTTGTGCGGCACCCCGCGCCGGGACCGCCGGGAGGCCGAGCTCTATCTGGCGGCCCAGCGGCGCGGTTCGCGGCCGGCGACGGCGTACCGGCTCGTGCACGAGTTCACCGACTACGAGGTGCTCCGGGTCTGGGGTACTCCGGTGCGGGTCGACATCGAACCGATGGGGAACCTCTGAGCGACCGGGCTCACGCGTTCACTGACCGCGGCGGCGGCCTCGGCGCCACCGCCTCGGAGGGGCGGCATCCGATCACCCCGGGCACCGCCCCTCACACGGGGTCTCAGCTCAGCGAGCCGAGCGCCGCCGCGTCCCACGCCGTCAGCTCGTCGAACCGCCCCGCCAGCACCTTCTCGGCCCACCGCGGGTCCTGGAGCAGCGCGCGCCCCACGGCCACCAGGTCGAACTCGTCACGCTCCAGCCGGTCCAGCAGGTTGTCGATGTTCCCCACCCCGGCGCCCTCGCCCGCGAACGCCCTCAGGAACTCCCCGTCCAGGCCGACCGCCCCGACCGTGACGGCGGCCTTGCCGGTGAGCTTCTTGGTCCAGCCCGCGAGATTGAGGTCCGAGCCCTCGAACTCCGGCAGCCAGTGGCGGCGGGTCGAGGCGTGGAACCCGTCGACACCGGCCGCCACCAGCGGGGCGAGGATCGCCTCCAGCTCCTGGGGAGTCTCGGCGAGCCGCGCGTCGTAGGCCTCCTGCTTCCACTGCGAGTAGCGGAAGAGGATCGGGAAGTCCGGCGGGACGGCGGCACGCACGGCGGCCACGACCTCCGCCGCGAACCTCGCGCGGGCCACCGGGTCACCCCCGTAGGCGTCCGTGCGCCGATTGGTGCCGGCCCACAGGAACTGGTCGAGGAGGTAGCCGTGGGCCCCGTGCAGCTCGACACCGTCGAAGCCGATCCGCTCGGCCGCCGCGGCCGCCTCGGCGAACGCCTGGACGACGTCGTCCAGGTCCCGCTGGGTCATCACCCGGCCGGTGCCCTCGCCGCCGTCCGGGCGCACCCCGGACGGGCCGACCGCCGGCGCCTCTGGGTAGGGCGGCTTCCCCTGACGGCGCACCATGCCGATGTGCCACAGCTGCGGCACGATCTTCCCGCCCGCCGCGTGCACCTCCTCGGCGACCTTCGCCCAGCCCGCCAGCTGCTCCGCGCCGTGGAAGCGCGGCACGGAGTCGCTCTCGCCGGCCGATTCGTGGCCGACGTAGGTGCCCTCGGTGACGATCAGACCCACGCCCGCTCCGGCGCGCCGGGAGTAGTACGAGGCCACGTCCGCGCCGGGGATGCCGCCCGGCGAGAACTTGCGGGTCATCGGCGCCATCACGATCCGGTTGGGGACGGTCAGGCCGCCCACCGTGAAGGGCCGGGCGAGAACCTGGGCTGCTCGGGAGGTGTCGGCGGAGGCGGTGACGGTCACGTGGGGCTCCTCGGGATTGCCGGTCGGCGGTGGGGCGCACGCGGGCGCTTCACGGAAGATCGATGCGTATGCGACTTATGCGTATGTGACTTATGCGCACGCATGGAAGCGCACTCCGTCGACAACGACCCTCCCCCGCCCACCATTCCGACCCACCCCGCACGACTTCCTGTGATCCACGTCACTTACGGGCGGGTCTGCGCGCGGAAGGGCGCGGGCCGGGTTCGGCCCGCCGTCGCCTCGCACCGGGCCCCCGCGCCCCGAGAACGCCCGAGGGCGGCACCCCCTGTCTCCAGGGGGTGCCGCCCTCGGTCCTTGCGGACGGATCCGATCCTCGAAGGGATCAGAAGTCCATGTCACCGCCCGGCATGCCGCCGCCGGCCGGGGCCGCGGCCTTCTCCGGCTTGTCGGCGATGACGGCCTCGGTGGTGAGGAACAGCGCGGCGATGGAGGCGGCGTTCTGCAGGGCAGAGCGGGTCACCTTCGCCGGGTCGATGATGCCCTCGGCGATCATGTCGACGTACTCACCGGTCGCGGCGTTCAGGCCGTGGCCGACGGGCAGGTTGCGCACCTTCTCGACGATGACACCGCCCTCGAGGCCGCCGTTGACGGCGATCTGCTTGAGCGGGGCCTCCAGGGCGAGCTTCACGGCGTTGGCGCCGGTCGCCTCGTCACCTTCGAGGTCCAGCTTCTCGAAGACCGTGGAGGCCTGGAGCAGGGCCACGCCACCACCGGCGACGATGCCCTCCTCGACGGCCGCCTTCGCGTTGCGAACGGCGTCCTCGATGCGGTGCTTGCGCTCCTTGAGCTCGACCTCGGTGGCGGCACCGGCCTTGATGACGGCCACGCCGCCGGCCAGCTTCGCCAGACGCTCCTGGAGCTTCTCGCGGTCGTAGTCCGAGTCGCTGTTCTCGATCTCGGCGCGGATCTGGTTGACGCGGCCCGCGACCTGGTCGGCGGAGCCGGCGCCGTCGACGATGGTGGTCTCGTCCTTGGTGATGACGACCTTGCGGGCGCGGCCCAGGAGGTCCAGGGTCGCGTTCTCCAGCTTGAGGCCGACCTCCTCGGAGATGACCTCGCCGCCCGTGAGGATGGCGATGTCGCCGAGCATGGCCTTGCGGCGGTCACCGAAGCCCGGGGCCTTGACGGCGACGGACTTGAAGGTGCCACGGATCTTGTTGACGACCAGGGTCGACAGGGCCTCGCCCTCGACGTCCTCGGCGATGATCAGCAGCGGCTTGCCCGACTGCATGACCTTCTCCAGGAGCGGGAGCAGGTCCTTGACGTTGGAGATCTTGGAGTTCGCGATGAGGATGTACGGGTCCTCGAGCCCCGCCTCCATGCGCTCCATGTCGGTGGCGAAGTACGCCGAGATGTAGCCCTTGTCGAAGCGCATACCCTCGGTGAGCTCCAGCTCCAGACCGAAGGTCTGGGACTCCTCGACGGTGATGACGCCTTCCTTGCCGACCTTGTCCATCGCCTCGGCGATGAGCTCGCCGATCTGGGTGTCGGCGGCGGAGATGGAGGCCGTGGAGGCGATCTGCTCCTTGGTCTCGACCTCCTTGGCCTGGTCGAGCAGCGCGCCGGAGACGGCCTCGACGGCCTTCTCGATACCGCGCTTCAGGGCCATCGGGTTGGCGCCCGCGGCCACGTTGCGCAGGCCCTCGCGGACCAGCGCCTGGGCGAGAACGGTGGCGGTGGTCGTACCGTCGCCGGCGACGTCGTCCGTCTTCTTGGCGACTTCCTTGACCAGCTCGGCGCCGATCTTCTCGTACGGGTCCTCGAGCTCGATCTCCTTGGCGATGGAGACACCATCGTTGGTGATCGTGGGGGCGCCCCACTTCTTCTCGAGGACGACGTTGCGGCCCTTGGGGCCGAGCGTCACCTTCACGGCGTCCGCGAGCTGGTTCATGCCGCGCTCGAGGCCGCGCCGTGCCTCCTCGTCGAACGCGATGATCTTGGCCATGTGAAGTGGTCCTCCCGGACTGGGGTGGATTGCTCCGGACCGCGCTGGTGCCCGCGACGGACGGCTCGCCTGCCGTGTGGTTCCTTGCCCCACCCGGCTTGCGGCCTCACCGACCCGGTCCTTTTTTGTCACTCTCACCTTCAGAGTGCTAACGCCAATGATTAGCACTCGCCCCTGCCGAGTGCAAGCGCCTCCCCGGATCCGGGCGGGGTCCGCGCCGCCCGCGCACCCGCCCCGAGGCCACGACCGCCCTCGGTCACGACCGCCCTCGGCCGCGCACGCCGAAGGGCCCGCACCCCCAGGGGAGGCGCGGGCCCTTCGAACAGAAACGTCACATACGGTGGTCGCGCGCTAAGCGCTGAGGCGAACCATGTCGGCCTGCGGGCCCTTCTGGCCCTGCGAGATCTCGAACTCGACCCGCTGGCCCTCTTCGAGGGTCCGGTAGCCGTCCATCTGGATCGCACTGTAGTGGACGAAGACGTCCGCACCACCGTCGACCGCGATGAAGCCGTACCCCTTCTCCGCGTTGAACCATTTGACGGTGCCCTGAGCCATGCCTAACTCCCCTATTACTGGCCCTTGCACAGATCCACACTTCGCGGATCCGGGTCAGACCTCGCCCACCATTCGCTGTGAGGGGCGTGCGCCGGAACGCGTCGACCGCGGCTGAATGTATCTGTCCAACTGCCGTCTGCAACAGGTCAATCGGACGAGAAATCTGGGCGCCGACGGTCGGTTATTTATGGAGAATTCAGCCGGATTCAGGGCAAGTCGGGCTCCATAAAAGGAGTGAAAGACGCAAAAGAGCCACACACTTTGGCTACTTCTCATCGCATCGGAGCCGGAACTCATATGCGTCCGGCATGCGGTGCCGCGACGCGTTCCCCAACTCTACCGCGCTCAACCACATTGAATTGCCCCCTCCGCTTCTCTCACGGAGGGGGCAATTGCGTGAACACCGAGTAATTGGTGTTACTCAGGGTAAGGCGCGCTCGGTCCGGCGGGCGGTTCAGCCGCCGGCGACCGCCGGGATGATGGACACCCCGGCGCCCTCCGGAGTGGCCGTCTCCAGGCCCTTCTCGAAGCGGACGTCGTCGTCGTCGACGTAGACGTTGACGAACCGCCGCAGCTTGCCCTGGTCGTCCAGGACCCGGGCGGCGATTCCCGTGTGGTTCTTCTCCAGATCGGCGATGACCTCACCGAGGTTCGCCCCCTCGGCGGAGACCTCGGCCCGGCCGCCGGTGTAGGTGCGCAGGATGGTCGGGATGCGGACGGTGACGCTCACGTGGAAACCTCCGGTGGAATGACGGAGCCAGGGCCGCGGGGTCGGCCCCCGGCACGACGGTTCAGACGAGACCGGCCTCGTGGAACGACTCCAGGCTGGGCCGGATGGTGGCCGTCAGACCCGTACCCGCCACCGCGTCCAACGTCTTCAGACCGTCACCGGTGTTCAGCACGACGGTCGTCAGCGACGGGTCCAGCAGGCCGAGTTCGACCAGCTTGCGCGTGACGCCGACGGTCACGCCGCCCGCCGTCTCCGCGAAGATCCCCTCGGTCCGCGCGAGCAGCAGAATCGCGTCCACGATCTGCTCGTCCGTCACGTCCTCGACGACACCGCAGGTGCGCCGTGTGATGTCCAGCACGTACGGCCCGTCGGCCGGGTTGCCGATGGCCAGCGACTTGGCGATGGTGTCCGGCTTCTGCGGCCGGACGACGTCGTGCCCCGACTTGAACGCGGTCGACACCGGCGAGCAGCCCTCGGCCTGCGCCCCGAAGATCTTGTACGGCCGGTCCTCGACCAGCCCGAGCCCGATCAGCTCCCGCAGTCCCTTGTCGATCTTCGTGAGCTGGGAGCCCGAGGCGATCGGCACCACGATCTGGTCGGGCAGCCGCCAGCCGAGCTGCTCGCAGATCTCGTACGCCAGGGTCTTGGACCCCTCCGCGTAGTACGGCCGCAGGTTGACGTTGACGAAGCCCCAGCCCTCGCCGGCCGGGTCGCCGATCAGCTCGGAGCAGAAGCGGTTCACGTCGTCGTAGTTGCCCTCGATGCCGACGAGTTCGCCGCCGTAGACCGCGGCCATGACGACCTTGCCCTGCTCCAGGTCGTGCGGGATGAACACGCAGGAACGCAGGCCCGCACGAGCGGCGGCGGCGCCGACGGCGCCCGCGAGGTTGCCGGTGGAGGAGCACGAGAGGGTGGTGAAGCCGAAGGCCCGCGCGGCCTCCAGCGCCTGGGCGACCACCCGGTCCTTGAAGGAGTGGGTGGGGTTGCCGGAGTCGTCCTTGACGAACAGCCTGCCGGGCTCGACGCCGAGTTCGGCGGCGAGGCGGTCGGCCCGGACCAGCGGGGTCCAGCCGGGGTTCAGGTTCGGCTTGCCGGCCACGTCGGCGGGGACGGGCAGCAGCGGCGCGTAACGCCAGATGTTCGCCGGGCCCGCCTCGATGCGCTTGCGGAGTTCCTCGGCGTCGTACCCGGAGAAGTCGTATGCGATCTCCAGCGGGCCGAAACACTCCTCGCACGCGAAGAGGGGGCCGAGGGGGACACGGTGGCCGCATTCGCGGCAGGAGAGCGCCGTGGCGGGACCGAGATCGACGATGGGATTGCCGGTGCTGCTCTCGACAGTCTGCACAGCCATGTCAGGCGAGGCCCTTTCTCCTCATCTTCCTCACGACGCATCTCGCCGTGAGACGGATTTGGCACCTTCCCTAGCCGGGAGCCTCGCGGAGCGATCGAAAGCGATCTACGAGTGCCGACTGGAGGGTTGCCGGGGCTTCAACGGGCCGTTTCCCTCTGCCCCTCTGGATGAGCTGTATGTGGTTGTGGTGCGGGCCGGCGACCCCCGACATGCGATGGTCACCAGCGTTGTCCAAGACTGTAACCGAAGGCCAGGACAGTTGAGATAGTCGTCCGAACCGCGAGATGGATCACGGAACGCGTCCGCTCGCCGACAGAACGCGAAGGAGCACCGGACTGTGCTGGAGGAAGTCGAGCGCTGGCTGAGCACCCGCTCCTGGTCGCTGGCCGACCGTCCGCTCCACCAGATCCTGGCCGCGAAACGCGGCACGGGCCAGTCGGTCAGCGTCGTGCTGCCCGCGCTGAACGAGGAGGAGACCGTCGGCGACATCGTCGCCGCGATCCGGCACGACCTCATGGAGCGGGTCCCGCTGGTCGACGAGATCGTCGTGGTCGACTCCGGCTCGACCGACCGCACCTCCGAGGTGGCCGCCGCGGCGGGCGCCCGGGTGGCGCACCGCGACGCGATACTCGCGCGCGTCCCGCCCGTCCCCGGCAAGGGCGAGGTGCTGTGGCGCTCGCTGCTCGTCACCCGCGGGGACATCGTCTGCTTCATCGACGCGGACCTGAGGGAGTTCTCCTCGGACTTCGTCACGGGCATCGTCGGCCCGCTGCTCACCGACCCGGACATCGCCCTCGTGAAGGGGATGTACGACCGTCCCCTGGGCGGCGAGGCCGGGCAGGGCGGCCGGGTGACGGAGCTGATGGCCCGCCCGCTGCTGAACCTGCACTGGCCGCAGCTGGCCGGCTTCGTCCAGCCGCTCGGCGGCGAGTACGCGGCCCGGCGCTCGCTGCTGGAGCAGCTGCCGTTCCCGGTGGGGTACGGCGTGGAGCTGGGGATGCTGGTGGACTCCCTCCATCTGGTCGGGCTCGACGCCCTCGCCCAGGTGGACGTCGGGGTGCGCAAGCACCGGCACCAGGACGGGCAGGCGCTGGGCCGGATGGCGGCGGCGATCTACCGCACGGCCCAGCTGCGGCTGGCCCGCGGCCACCTGGTCCGGCCCTCCCTCACCCAGTTCGAAAGGGTCGAGGACGGGTTCGAGCCGCGGACGTACTCCGTGGACACGGAGGAGCGCCCGCCGATGGTGGAGATCGCGGAGTACGCCGCCCGGAAAGTGGCCTGACCGCGGGATACAGCTGTATACGGTCACGTTTCGGGCTCGAACCGTACGTTTGAGCGGATCAGGAGAGGGCTAGGTTGACGCGTATGGCTTCGACGTACGGTCCCGCGCAAGTACTGGTCGCCTCCAACCGGGGCCCGGTCTCGTACGAGGTGCGTGACGACGGCTCGCTGCACGCCAGACGCGGCGGCGGCGGCCTCGTCTCCGGCCTCTCGGCGATCGGCCCGGACGCTGGCGCGCTGTGGGTGTGCTCCGCCCTCGGCGACGGCGACCGCGAGGCGGTGCGGCGCGGCGTAGGGGAGTCCGGCGTGCGGATGCTGGACATCGCGGCCGCGGTGCACGCCGACGCCTACAACGGCATCGCCAACTCCGTGCTGTGGTTCGTGCACCACATGCTGTACCAGACGCCGCTGGAGCCGGTCTTCGACGCGGAGTTCCGGCGGCAGTGGGCCTCGTACGAGGCGTACAACAGGTCGTTCGCCGAGGCGCTCGCCGAGGAGGCCGCCGAAGGCGCCGCGGTGCTGGTGCAGGACTACCACCTGACGCTGGTGCCGGGGATGCTGCGCGAGCTGCGGCCGGACGTGCGGATCAGCCACTTCTCGCACACGCCGTGGGCACCGCCCGAGTACTTCCGGATGCTGCCCGACGACATCGCCGGGCAGGTCCTGCGCGGCATGCTGGGCGCGGACCGGCTCGGCTTCCTCACCCGGCGGTGGGCGGACGCCTTCACGGCGTGCTGCGAGGCGTCCGCCGGCGGGCTCGGGGGCACCCGGGTCGGCGTGCACGGGCTCGGGGCCGACGCCGACTTCCTGCGCGAGCGCGCGCACCGGGCCGACGTCGAGGAGCGGATGAGCGCGCTGCGCACGGAGATCGGCGAGGGCCGCAGGACGATCGTCCGTGTCGACCGGACCGAGCTGTCCAAGAACATCGTGCGCGGCCTGCTGGCCTACCGGCAGCTCCTGGACGACCGCCCCGAGTGGCGCGAACGGGTGGTCCATGTCGCCTTCGCCTACCCCTCGCGGCAGGACCTCGCCGTCTACCGCGACTACACGGCCGAGGTGCGGCGGGTGGCCGACGAGATCAACGAGCGGTACGGGACGCCGGGCTGGACGCCGGTCTTGCTGCACGTGAAGGACGACTTCGCCCGTTCGCTGGCCGCCTACCGGCTCGCGGACGTGGCGCTGGTGAACCCGATCCGCGACGGCATGAACCTGGTCGCCAAGGAGGTGCCGGTCGTCTCCGACGAGGGGTGCGCGCTGGTCCTGTCCCGGGAGGCGGGGGCCTTCGAGGAGCTGGGCGAGGACGCGATCGAGGTGAACCCGTACGACGTCACCGGCACGGCCCGCGCGCTCCACGAGGCGCTGACGATGGGCCCGGCCGAGCGCACCGAGCGGGCCAAACGGCTCGCGGCGACCGCCACGGCGCTCCCCCCGTCCCAGTGGTTCCTCGACCAGCTCCAGGCCCTGCGGGACGGGCCGGGAGCCTGAGCGGCCGGCACGGTCACGTCTCCAGATGGGCCGCGAGTCCCGCGAGGAGTTCCACCACGCCCTCCGGGCCCGCGACCACCAGGTCGGCGCGCTCCCGCAGCTCGGTCACCTCGTCGCTGCCGCTGCACACCAGCAGCCCCGGGGTGCCCTCGGAGCGCAGCGCGTCGACCGCCGCGTACGCGGGGAGGTCGCCGAGGTCGTCCCCGGCGTAGAGGACGGATCCGGCGCCCAGTGCACGGACGTGGTCGAGCAGGGCCGCGCCCTTGTCCATGCCGGGCGGGCGCAGTTCCAGGACCATGCGGCCGGGCTCGACGATCAGGCCGTGCCGGGCGGCGAGGTCCGTCAGCGGAGCGCGCAGTGCCTCGAACGCGGCCTGCGGGTCGTCGGCGCGGCGCGTGTGGACGGCGATCGCGCGGCCCTTGTCCTCGGTCCAGGTGCCCGGCCCGGCGGCGGAGCGGTCGAGCAGTGCGGGCAGTTCGTCACGGACGGCGGCGACACCGGGGTGCGGGGCGTGGGCGCGGACCTCGCCGCTCACCGCGTCCCAGCGCTCGGCGCCGTAGTGGCCGAGGACGACGAGGTGCTCGAGACCGGCGACGCCCGCGAAGCCGCCGTGGCGGACGGCGACGTCGGCCGGGCGGCCGGTGATCACCGCCACCGCCGCCACCTTCGGGGCGAGGGCGGCGAGCGCGGGCACGGCGCCCGGGTGGGCGCGGGCCTGCTCGGGGTCGGGCACGATCGGGGCGAGGGTCCCGTCGAAGTCGAGCGCGATCACCGCCTTGCCGGGCCGCGCGAGGATCGCGTCGAGCCCGGCCCGCCCCGCGGGGGTGACGGGCGTCGGGAGAGTCTTGCCGGTCTCGGTCTCGTGGCTGCCCATACGGCGACCCTACCGACCCGGACGAGAGGCCTCAGCGCTCCGCCCGGCGGCGGTCGCGTATCCGCCGCAGCCTGTTGACCGTCACCGGGTCGTGCGCCGGCGCGCGGGGGTCGTCGAGCAGGGCGTTGAGCAGCTGGTAGTAGCGGACGGGGGCCAGGCCGAGCTCCTCGCGGATCGCGCGCTCCTTGGCGCCGGGGCCCGGGAAGCCCCGGCGCTCCAGGGCGAGGATGTCCTGTTCCCGACGCGCGAGCTGCTCCTGGTCCATGACCCGCACGGTAGCCGCCCCCACCGACAGCGGCGCTACCCCGCCGCCGCCGCCGAGCTCTCCGCCGTCGTCGCCGACGACTGCAGTCGGCCCAGGAACGCCGCCGGGCTGCCGCCCGGGGTCACGGCGGAGCCGATCCCCTTCTTGACCTCGGCGCTGATCGAGGCCCAGGACGTCTTGCCCACGGGGTAGCTCTCGGCGCGGGCCAGTTCGTCGAGGAAGGGCTTCAGGTCCCGGTCCTGCGCCGCCCCGCCCATCGCGTCGGAGGCCGGGTTGGTCACCGGCAGCAGGTCGTACCGGCGGGAGAAGTCGACGACGTTCCGCTCGCTGTAGACGAAGTCGAGGAAGTCACCGACCTGCTCCTTGTGGCCGTTCCGCTTGAAGGCGAGCATCCAGTCGGCGACGCCCATGGTCGCCTTGGACGCGCCCTCCACGCCGGGCAGCGGCACCATGCCGTACTTCACACCCCGCTTGTCGGCCATCTTCATCAGGGACGGATGGCCGTTCAGCATGCCGACCTCGCCCTCGGCGAAGGCCGCGAAGGCGGCGGCGCGGTCCAGCTCGCCGGGGGCGACCGGGCCGGTGAGCTTCTCGCCGACCAGTTCGTCGCGCAGCCAGGTGAAGGTCGCGACGTTCTCCGCGGAGTCGATGGTGTAACCGCCGACCGGGTCGGTGTAGCCGCCGCCCCCGCTGAGCATCCACAGCATGGTCTCGGCCTGCGCCTCCTCCGAGCCGAGCGGCAGCGCGTACGGGTACTTCACGCCGTCCGCCTTCAGCGCCTCGGCGGCCTCGGCCAGCTCCTCCCAGGTGGTCGGCGGGGTGAGGCCGGCCTCCTCGAAGAGCTCCTCGTTGTAGAAGAGCAGCCGCGTGGAGGCGGCGAACGGCATGCCGTACTGCACCCCGTTGACCTGTCCGGCCCCCGCGAAGGCGGAGGAGAAGCCGGCCTGGACGGGTATGGAGAGCAGATCGTCCGCGGTGTAGAGCAGATCGTCGGCCGCGTAGTCGGCGTACGCCCCGATCTGCGCCATGTCGGGCGCCTTCCCGGCGTCGACCATCTCCTTGACCTCGCGGTCGACGTCGCTCCAGGAGTACACGCTGACCTCGACCTGTACGCCGGGATGGCCGGCCTCGTAGGCGTCGGCCAGTTTCGCCCAGTACTTCTCGGAGCTGTTCGCCGCGCTGTCGCCGTAGTCCGCGGCGACGAGTCTCAGCGTGACGTCGTCGGAACCCCCGGTGAGGCCGCAGCCACCCAGAACCGCCGTCATGCCCAGTGCGGACATCACCGCGATCATTCCTTTTCTGCCCCGCCGATGCACGCTGTAGCCGCCCTGTCCATACGTCGTTCATGTCGTCCGAATTACGGATCAAGGTCTACACCACGCGAGTGGACTAGACCTCTTCCGGGTGCACGGGCCACACTGTCCCCCGTGAGACACGTCATCGCCCTCGATGTGGGCGGCACCGGGATGAAGGCCGCACTGGTCGGGGCGGACGGCACCCTCCTGCACCGGGCACGCCGCGCCACCGGCCGCGACCGCGGGCCGGAGGCGGTCGTCGACGGCATCCTCGACTTCGCCGCGGAGCTCCACGCGTACGGCGAGGGGAACCTCGGCGGCGCCGCCGAGGCCGCCGGGGTCGCCGTGCCCGGCATCGTCGACGAACAGCGCGGCATCGCCGCCTACGCGGCCAACCTCGGCTGGCGGGACGTACCCCTGCGCGGCCTGCTCACCGAGCGGCTCGGCGGCCTCCCGGTCGCCCTCGGCCACGACGTGCGCACCGGCGGCCTCGCCGAGGGCCGGATCGGCGCGGGCCGGGGCGCCGACCGCTTCCTGTTCGTGGCGCTCGGCACCGGCATAGCGGGCGCCATCGGCATCGACGGCCGGGTGGAGTCGGGCGCGCACGGCTTCGCGGGCGAGATCGGCCATGTCGTCGTACGCCCCGGCGGCACCCCCTGTCCCTGCGGCCAGCACGGCTGCCTGGAGCGCTACGCGTCGGCGTCGGCGGTCGGTGAGGCGTGGGCCGCCGCGAGCGGCGACCGCGAGGCCGACGCCGCGGACTGCGCGAAGGCGGTCCAGTCCGGCGACATCCGCGCCGCGCACATCTGGCAGGGGGCCGTCGACGCCCTCGCCGACGGCCTGGTCACCGCCCTCACCCTGCTGGACCCGCGCACGCTCGTCATCGGTGGCGGGCTCGCGGAGGCGGGGGAAGCCTTGTTCACACCACTGCGCGACGCGGTCCAGCGGCGCGTCACCTTCCAGAAGCTGCCGACGATCATCCCCGCGGCTCTCGGGGACACGGCGGGATGCCTCGGTGCCGGACTCCTGGCCTGGGATCTCCTCAACCACACCGACCGCAAGGAGGCAACGACCTGATGGCCGCCGACCCAGGGGCGCGGGGAACCGCGCGAACGACCCCCACCGGCCCGCGGACGCCACCCGGCGTCACAGCCCTCACAGGTGCCCGCGTCGTTCTCCCCACGGGAGTCGCCGACGACGGGGAGGTGGTCGTCGAGGGTGGTCGCATTGCCGCCCATGCCCCGGCCGGCGCGGAGGTGATCGACCTCACCGGCCACTGGATCGTCCCCGGCTTCGTCGACATCCACAACCACGGCGGCGGCGGAGCCTCCTTCACCTCCGGCACCGTCGACGAGGTCCTGCACGGCATCCGCACCCACCGCCTGCACGGCACGACCACGCTGGTCGCCTCCACCGTCACCGGCGACATGGACTTCCTGAGCCACCGCGCCGGCCTGCTCTCCGAACTGGCCGAGCAGGGCGACATCGCCGGCATCCACTTCGAGGGCCCGTTCATCTCACCGTGCCGCAAGGGCGCGCACTCGGAGGAACTGCTGCGCGACCCGCAGCCGGCGGACGTGCGCAAGCTGATCGACGCGGCCCGCGGCCAGGCCAGGATGCTGACCCTCGCCACCGAACTGCCGGGCGGCATCGACTCCGTACGGCTGCTGGTCGAGCAGGGTGTGATCGCGGCGGTCGGACACACGGACGCGACGTACGAGCAGACGGTCGAGGCCGTCGACGCGGGCGCCACCGTCGCCACGCACCTCTTCAACGCCATGCCCGCGCTCGGCCACCGCTCCCCCGGCCCGATCGCCGCCCTGCTGGAGGACGAGCGCGTCACCGTCGAGCTGATCAACGACGGCACGCATCTGCACCCGGCCGCGCTGGAGCTGGCGTTCCGTCACGCGGGCGCGGAGCGGGTCGCGTTCATCACGGACGCGATGGACGCGGCCGGCTTCGGCGACGGCCGCTACATGCTGGGCCCGCTGGAGGTCGAGGTCAGCCAGGGCGTGGCCCGGCTGGTCGAGGGCGGCTCGATCGCCGGCTCCACGCTGACCCAGGACCGCGCCTTCAAACGGGCGGTGACGATCGACCGGATCCCGGTCGAGGACGCCGTACGGGCCCTGTCCGCCAACCCGGCGCGGCTGCTCGGGATGGACGACCGGATCGGCTCCCTGGAGCCCGGCAAGGACGCCGACCTGGTGATCCTGGACGCCGACTTCGACCTCAAGGGCGTGATGCGCCGGGGAGAATGGGTGGTCGCTCCCCAACCGGCCTGAATTCTCCGCCGGTAGAGAGCCCGCAGAGAGACGGTGACCGCCCCGGGGGCTGGGCGGTCCGCCGTCTCTTTGGCATGATCGACCCTCCGGAAAACGAGAGACACATCCTCGGGGGAGGTCGGCACGGGTGATCCTCACGGTCACACTGAACACCGCTCTCGACATCACCTACCGCGTACGGTCCCTGCGGCCCCACACCACCCACCGCGTCTCCGAGGTGACCGAACGCCCCGGCGGCAAGGGCCTCAACGTGGCCCGGGTGCTGGCCGCGCTCGGCCACGAGGTGACGGTCACCGGGTTCGCAGGCGGCGGCACCGGACGAATCGTCCAGGAGCGGCTCGCGGCCACGCCCGGCGTCACCGACGCGCTGGTGCCGGTCGGCGGCGCGACCCGGCGCACGATAGCGGTGGTCGACGAGCGCACCGGCGACACCACGCAGCTCAACGAACCCGGCCCGGCGATCACGCCGCCCGAGTGGTCGGCCTTCCAGGAGGCGTACGAGGACCTGCTCGCGCCGGCCTCGGCGGTCGCGCTGTGCGGCAGCCTGCCGCCGGGGGTGCCGGTGGGCGCGTACGGGGGCCTGATACGTTCCGCGCGCGCGGCCGGCGTACCCGTGCTGCTGGACACCAGTGGTGAGCCGCTGCGCCGCGGGGTCGCCGCACGACCGGACGTCGTCAAGCCCAACGGTGACGAACTGGCCGAACTCACCGGCTCACACGAGCCGTTGCGCGGCGCGCAGGCCGCCCGCCGGCGCGGGGCCCACGCGGTCGTCGCCTCCCTGGGCGCGGAGGGCCTGCTGGCGGCCACCCCGGAGGGGACCTGGCGGGCCGCCCCGCCCGGCCGTGTGCACGGCAACCCGACCGGAGCCGGTGACTCCGTCACCGCGGGCCTGCTGGCCGGGCTGGTGGAGTCGCGGCCGTGGCCGGAGCGCCTGGCCCGGGCCGTCGCCCTCGCGACGGCCACGGTGCGTGCCCCGGTCGCGGGCGAGTTCGACCGGGGGACCTACGAGGAGCTGCTGGCGCGGGTCGAGGTGACGGCGCACGAGGCAGCGGCGTGAGGCGCCGTCACAGGGCGGCACGGTCGTGCCGGCCGTGGACGGCCCTCGTCACTTCCAGCCCGCGATGAGGCGCAACTGGTCGAGGTTGGCGTCGCACGAGTTGCCGGTCTCGCACGAGAGCTTGATCGTGTTGGTGCCCTTGTTCAACTGGACGTTCGCCCACGTCTCCGTCCAGCCCTTGGCGTAGTCCCCCTCGGCGGCCTTCGCGAAGTTGGACATGTTCAGGGGCCGGGTCTGGGCGGTGCCGTTGATCGTGAGGGTGGCGTTGGCGTCCTTGCCGGGCACGCCGTAGCCGACGAACAGGGTGTACTTGCCGGAGTCGGGGATGCCGTTGACGGTCCAGGTCACCGCGGCGCCGGCGACGTTGAAGCCCGTCACATAGACGCCGCCGTCGGCCTCGGCGCCCTCGATGTCGGAGGCGGTGGTCACGCCGGGGCTCAGCTGCAGGGCCTTGGCGTCGATGGCGGGCAGCTCCTTCTCGCTGCCCGCGCCGTCCTCGCTCGAGGGGCTCGACTCCGCGCTCTGGGAGACCGACGGGGCGGTGGAGGGCTGGTCGCCGTCCGCCGTCTTGTCGTCGTCGCCGCCGACCATCGCGATGCTGATGCCGATCACCACGGCGGCGACCACCGCGATCGCGCCGATCAGCAGACCCCTGGTGTTCGGTCCGCGGCCGCGGCCGCCGCCGCCGGAACCGTGTCCGGAAGTCGGCTGCTGGGTGGTCGCCGAGCTGCCCGGGAACGTCTCGGGTGCGGCGTAGTGCGCGTTCGTCCTGCCGTAGGCGCCCTGCGGCTGCTGCGGCTGCGCGTTCGGCTGACCGTAGGCCTGCTGACCGTACGGCCGGTCGCCGACCGCACGCACCCTGCTGACCGAGTTCGGGTAGCCGTAGCCGCCGGACGGGGGCTGGGCGCCGTTGGCCTGACCGTCGGCGTAGAGGTAGCCGAACGGGTCGTCGTCCTCGGGCGTGCTCGCGCCGTTGTTGCCGGGCGTCATCCCTTGGTACTCCTCAACAGGTGCGGAACGGATGCGTACGTGTGGTGAGAATGGCGAGCCTACCCGCTCCCGGTGGCCCAAACGGGTGACCCGGGTCGCATCACCCCGTCGACCTGCGGATCATCCCGCACGTCGATGTTGTTTGGGACGGGACCGTTTCTCGACGTACATCCGTTCATCGGCGGATTTCAGCACCTCGTCCGCCGTCATGCCGCAGTGCGCCCAGCCGATGCCGAAACTCGCCCCGACGCGTACGGCGCGGTCCTCGGCCCGGATCGGCTGGATGATCTCGTTGCGCAGCCGTACGGCCAGGTCCTGGGCGTCGGCCCGGCCGAGCCCGTCGGCGAGGATCACGAACTCGTCGCCGCCGAGCCGGGCGACCGTGTCGCCGTCCCTGACGCCGCGTCCGAGCCGCCGGGCGACCTCGATGAGCACGGCGTCGCCCGCGTTGTGCCCGAACCGGTCGTTGATCGACTTGAAGCCGTCGAGGTCGCAGAAGAGCACCGCGAGCCCCTTGGTGCCGTCGTCCTGTTCACCCTCGGGGGCGACGGTGTGCACATGGTGGTCGTAGACCTCGAAGGCGTCGGTGCCGCCCGGCACGAAGTCGAAGCCGTGCCCCCCGGCGTCGTAGACGGGGTGCCCGAAGGCGGCGTCCTGCGACTCGAAGTCGCCGGGGTAGCCGGTCCGGGGGCGCTGGCAGAGCCGGGAGGCGAGCCGGGAGCGCAGCTCGGCGGAGTTCGGCAGGCCCGTGAGGGAGTCGTGGGAGGCGCGGTGGGCGAGCTGGAGCTCGCGGCGCTTGCGCTCCTCTATGTCCTCGACGTGCGTGAGCAGGAACCGGGGGCCGTCCGCGGCGTCGGCGACGACGGAGTTGCGCAGGCTCACCCAGACGTAGGTGCCGTCCCGCCGGCCCAGGCGCAGCTCGGCCCGGCCGCCCTCGGCGGAGGTGCGCAGGAGCGTGCCTATGTCCTCGGGGTGGACGAGGTCGGAGAAGGAGTAGCGGCGCATCGCGGACGCGGGGCGGCCCAGGAGGCGGCACAGGGCGTCGTTGGTGCGGAGTATGCGGCCGTGCTGGTCGCCGCCCATCTCGGCGATGGCCATGCCGGAGGGGGCGTACTCGAACGCCTGCCGGAAGCTCTCCTCGCTCGCCCGCAGGGCCTGCTGCTCACGCTCCAGGCGGACCAGGGCGCGCTGCATATTCGCGCGTAGACGGGCGTTGCTGATCGCGATGGCGGCCTGGAAGGCGTACATCTGGAGCGCTTCGCGGCCCCAGGCGCCGGGCCGGCGCCCGTTGCGCGGGCGGTCCACGGACAGCACGCCGATCAGCTCGCCGGAGGCGGGGCCGCCCTGGGCGCCGGGCGCGTACATCGGGGCGAAGAGGCGGTCGGAGGGGTGCCACTCGTCCTCGAAGCGGGGCGCGGGCCCCTCGGTGTACCACTGCGGGACGTCGTCGTCGTCGAGGACCCAGCCCTCGGTGTGCGGGATGAAGACGAGGTCGCCCCACTGCTCGCCCATGCCCAGCCGGCGCTCCCAGGACTCGCGGGAGCCGGCGCGGCCGGTGATGAGCGCCTCGGCGGCGGGGTTGCCGGAGAATGCGGCGACGACCAGGTCGCCGTCCGGGCGGACGAGGTTGACGCACGCCAGCTCGTAGCCGAGGGCGCTGACGACCCCGTTCGCGACCGTCTGCAGGGTGTCCGCCAGGCTGCGGGCCGTGTTCATGTCGGCCATGGCCTGGTGCAGTTGTCGCAGGGACGCAAGGCGGACATACGGCTCCGACTCGGTCTCCATGCTCGCCCTCCCCCCGAGTTCTCGCAGCGAATCAAGGGTTGTCTTCGGCGCCCTTATCTGAGTGGTGCCCTTACAGCTTTCGGTACAGCTTCCCGCCACTGAATCACAGCGCGCTGCCCACTCGGTACACAGGGTCAACAATTAATGCCCCTTGTGACTCAAGTCACAGTAGAAGATGAACAATTGAGTGGAGTTTCTGCGTTTTTCCCGTGCGTTTAACGAACGCAAAATTTGTGCGGCTGTCCATCAACTGTCCGTCGCAGGTCCTAGGACCGCCTTCGGGCCGAGGTCCGATGCGGCGCGCACGCACCGGAGATTAGCGTTTCGGGTGTGCCGAACACACCCGCAGCCGTGCCACCCGTCACCGTTCCCGCCCAGCCCTCCCCGGCATCGCCCGTTGGGCATGCTGTGGGGGTGACCGACGACGAGTTCCGTGCCGCGATGACCCGGCTGGCCGCAGGGGTGGTCCTGGTGACCGCGTGCGAGCCGCCGCTCGACCCCGACGACCCGCAGGCGCCGGGCGGCGAGGACGTCGGCATGACGGCGACGGCCTTCCTCTCCGTCTCCCTCGACCCGCCCCTGGTCATGGTCAGCCTGCGGGACGGCTCCCGGATGGACGACCTGCTCGCCGAGCAGCCCGGGTGGGCGGTCTCCGTCCTCTCCGAGAGCCAGCGGCACATCGCCGGCCGGTTCGCCATGAAGGGCCGTATCAGCGACCGCCTGCTGTTCGAGGACATCCCGTACGTCCGCGGCGAGGTGACCGGCGCGCCGCTGGTGGGCGGCGCGCTGGCGACCCTGGAGTGCCGGACCGAGCAGCGGGTGCCGGCCGGGGACCACACGCTCGTGATCGGACGGGTCCTGGCGGCGCGGGTCCCCAGCGCGGACGGCGGTCCGCTGATGTACTTCAAGGGGCGCTACCGGCAGCTGGGCTGAACCGCCGCACCCGGCCGGAAACGCGGGGAACCCTCACGGGACGGCGCGCGGCAGAGGTCACGGAACACCTCTCGGGCGAGGCGGCGGAATCTCACGCCGGAGGGGTCGCACGCCACTGCGTCTTCGTTCAATACATGCCGACCGATTGTCCGGTGGTCGCGTATCGCGTATTGAACGTCGGTCAATGCCAGTCGCGTCCGGTCCGCCCGCGCTTGGTGTCGGACCGCTGCTTCTTCTCGCGGAGCCGGCGTTCGTTGATGCCGCGCGGGATCCGGGTCGGCCTGCGGGGCTTGGGCGGCGGCGCGGTGGCCTCGGCGAGGAGCGCGGCGAGGCGTACGGCGGCGGCCTCGCGGTTGCGCCACTGGGAGCGGTGCTCCGAGGCGCGGACGGTGACGACCCCGTCGATCAGCCGGCCGGCCAGCTTCTCCAGGGCGCGCCGCTTCCACACCTCGGGCAGGGACTCGGTGGCGGCGAGGTCGAAGCGCAGCTCCACGCTGGTGTCGCTGGTGTTGACGTGCTGGCCACCGGGCCCGGACGAGCGCGAGAAACGCCACTGGAGCTCGGCCTCGGGCAGCGAGACCGAGCCGCGGATGACATGAGGGCGACCGGACATGACTGACATGTTCCCGCCCGAACGGGGCGGGAGTCACCCGAATATCCGCGTCGGACGTGGCAGCCGGGTAAAGAAAGTAAAGCGCGGGGAACCCATGGCACCACCCCCGGCGTTCATAGGGGTAGCTGTAGCTTCAGCAACGGCACCGCATAGCGCACGCTTCGAGGGAAGGAACTCCCGACCATGGCTGTAAGCCTGTCCAAGGGTGGCAACGTCTCGCTCACCAAGGAGGCTCCGGGCCTGACCGCCGTCACCGTGGGCCTCGGCTGGGACGTCCGGAGCACCACCGGTACCGACTTCGACCTCGACGCGTCCGCGATCGGGGTCAACGCGCAGGGCAAGGTCTTCTCGGACCAGCACTTCGTCTTCTTCAACAACAAGCAGACGCCGGACCAGACGATCGTCCACACGGGTGACAACCGCACGGGCGAGGGCGCGGGCGACGACGAGCAGATCAACGTCAACCTGGCCGGCCTCCCCGCCGACATCGACAAGATCGTCTTCCCGGTCTCGATCTACGACGCGGAGAACCGCTCGCAGAACTTCGGCCAGGTCCGCAACGCCTACATCCGCATCATCAACCAGGCCGGCGGCACCGAGATCGCCCGCTACGACCTCTCGGAGGACGCGGCCACCGAGACGGCCATGGTCTTCGGCGAGCTCTACCGCAACGGCGCCGAGTGGAAGTTCCGCGCCGTGGGCCAGGGCTACGCCTCGGGCCTGGTCGGCATCGCCCAGGACTTCGGCGTGAACGTCTGAGCGACGGCCACACCGACAGCCTGATCACCGGGCCCCCCAGCGACCGAGCTGGGGGGCCCGGGGCGTGTGGAGCGGCTCCCCGCCTCGCGTACGGCGCACGGGGTGCCGTCGAGGGCCACCGAGCCGCTCTCGGGCTCACGGGCTCTCGGGCTCACGGGCGTCCGGGCTTCCCCTCCCCGTACAGCCACTCCTCCCAGACGGCGTCGAAGTCCTTACCCGGCACCCGTTCCTCCACGTACCGGGTGAAGTCCTCCGTGCTCGCGTTTCCGTGCCGGTGTGCCGCCGCCCACCCCCGGAGCAGGGCGTGGAACGCGGTGTCGTCGGCGAGGGTCCGGCGGATCATATGGAGGACCATCGCGCCGCGGTCGTAGACCGGGCGCCCGGAGATGTGCTCGGCGCCGGGGGGATTCGCGGGCGGGAAGAGCCAGACGGCCGCGTTCTCCTCGGGCGTGCCGTAGCGCGTGCCCGCGTGGAGCTCGTCGAAGGTGTGCTGGGCGGTGTCACCGCCGTGGTCCTCCGCCCACAGCCACTCCGCGTAGGTCGCGAAGGCCTCGTTGAGCCACATGTCCTGCCAGGACTTCGGGCTGACGGAGTTACCGAACCACTGGTGGGCGATCTCGTGGACGAGGAGCGGGACGTCGGGGGCGCCGGGGAAGACGGGGCGGGTCTGGGTCTCCAGCGCGTAGGCGGCGTCCCCGGGGCGGGCGACGATCGCGCCCGTCGAAGCGAAGGGGTAGGGGCCGAAGCGGTCCTCGGCCCAGGCGAGCACCTCGGGGACACGCGCCAGGACCTCACGGCTCGCGGCGGCCTCCGCGGGGGCGACCGCGGTGAGCACGGGCAGGCCGTCCGGGGTGGCCGTGCGGCTGACGTCGTAGCGGCCGACGGCGAGGGTGGCGAGGTAGCTCGCCATGGGCCGGTCCGAGCGCCAGCCGGTCGTGGTGCGGCCACCCGTGGTGCTCTCGCTCCTCAGCTCGCCGTTCGAGATCGCCCGCAGCCCTTTCGGGACGGTGACCTCGATGTCGTACGTCGCCTTGTCCGAGGGGTGGTGGTTGCCGGGGAACCACGCCATGGAACCGACCGGCTCGCCCAGCGCCAGCGCGCCGTCCGCCGTGGGCAGCCAGCCCTCCTCGGAGCCGTCCGGATCGGTGATCGTGACCGGGGTGCCGGAGTAGCGGACCGCCACCCGGAAGGTGCGGCCCTCGGCGAGGTCGTCGCGGGGACGGACGGTCAGTTCCTGGCCCGCGCGGTTCCAGCGGGCGGCGGCGCCGTCGACCGTGACCTTCTCCACGCGCAGTCCCCGCAGGTCGAGGTTGAGGGCGGAGAGGTCCTGGGTGGCGCGGGCGGTGACCGTCGCCCGGGCGGTCAGGTGGCGGGTGCCGGGCGTGTAGGACAGGGACAGGTCGTAGTGGGTGACGTCGTAGCCGCCGTTGCCCGCCCCGGGGAAGTACGGGTCGCGCAGGCCCGAGCCGCCGGGGGTGCCGCCGTCGACGCCGGTGCTCGCACACGCGGTCACGGCGAGGGCGAGGACGGCGGCGGGGACAACCGGTGCGAAACGGGACACGTCATCGATCCTACGAGTGGCGTGACACCATCACCTACGTGCTCGACATCGGCTACGCCCTCTCCAACCGCTTCCCGGACCCGCCCCAGATGGACTACCGCCGCGCTGACGTGCACGCCCTGCGGCACGACCTGTTCTGCGGTGACGTCTATCTCGCCGAGACCGAGTCGGACCGGGAGCTGTCCACAGCCTGGGGATGGGTGCCGGTGCTCGACTTCGCGTGGGCCCTGTGCGACATCGTCGAGCAGCTCGACCGCGACCCGGCGGGCTCGCGCGCCTCCCGCCCCCAGCACGCGGAGCTGGACTTCACCGAGTCCACCGACCGGCTGCTCTTCGAGCGCCGTTTCGGCTGGGTCGACGTCGAGGCCGACTGGCAGCCGACCGAGGAGCCCCCGCTCACCTTCTCCCACAGCGAACTCCGCCGCGAGGCACGCGACTTCCTGCACGATCTGGTCGCCGACCTGTGCGATCTGCACGAGGACCTGGCGGAGAACCCGGCGATCTGGTCGTTGCAGGCGAAGTTCCCGCGGATGCCGTGACGCCGGGGGCCGCCGCCACCCTCAGCCCGCCCCACCGCGGCCCCCTCCACCCTCAGCCCCCTCCACCCTCAGCCCGCCCCCACCGCGGCCCGCCTCCACCTTCAGCCCGCGCCGTCCTCAGCCCGCCCCCACCGCGGCCCCCCTCCACCCTCAGCCCGCGCCGCCCTCAGCCCGCCTCCACCCTGATCCCCAACGCCCCCGCCAGCACCGGTGCCAGCTCCACCAGCTGCCCCGGGCTGATCACCGCGCCCGACAGCCGCTCCACCCCCCGCGTGATCTCCAGCGGCGCCGCCCCGCGCAGGTCCACGTCCGCCAGGGTCGCCGTGCTGAAGTCCGCCGCCTTCAGCGCGCAGTCCGTGAACTCGACCCGCTCCAGCGACGCGCCCCCGAAGTCCGGCTCGACCAGCACGCATCCCTCGAAGACCACGTCCTTCAGCCGCGCCCCCCGAAGGTTCAGGAAGTCGAGCTTGCCTCCCCGGACCAGGACGCGCTCCAGCACGGCACCGTGCAGTTGCGTGCCGCCCAGGCGGGCGTCGCGCAGCTCGACGTCACGCAGGGTGGCCTCCGCCAGGTTCGTCCCCACACCGCGCGGTGTGTCGAGCACGGAGTCCAGGAAGCGCGCCCGGTGCAGTCGCGTCTCGTCCAGCGCGCAGCCCGTCAGCGCGCAGTCCATGAAGCGGGCGCCCCCGCCGTCCTGCCCGCCGAGTTCCGCGTCCCGGAACTCCAGCCCGTCGTAGTCCCCGTCCGGCTCCAGGCCACCCCCCTCGTACGCCTCCAGCCCCGGCGGCCGCAGCTCCGGCCGCCGTGCCGCCCTCACGCCGCCCGCCACTCGCCTCACCATGCCGACCATCCTGCACTCCCCCACTGACAATCGCCCCGACCTGCGAGGACACATCCTCGCGGCACGGACCGCGATCACTTGACCTCAAGCGCACTTGAGGGTGGAAGGTGGCGGAAACAGCCGATCAACCGCCCCAGGGGGACCCCATGCGCGCCATCCGCCTCCACGCCTTCGGCCCCGCCGAGAACCTCACCTCCGAGGAGGTGGAGGACCCCGTGCCGGGCCCCGGCCAGGTCCGTGTCGCCGTCGCCGCCGCAGGAGTGCACCTGCTCGACGCGGCACTGCGCGCGGGCCACGCCGGGCCGGGCCCGGCTCCGGCCCTGCCCACGGTCCCGGGACGCGAGGTCGCCGGAGTGGTCGAGTCGCTCGGCGACGGCACCGACCCGGCATGGCTCGGCAAGCGGGTGGTCGCGCACCTGGGGTTCGTCCCCGGCGGCTACGCCGAACTCGCCGTCACCGACGCCGACCGCCTGCACGAGGTCCCGGACGGCCTCGGCCTCGCGGAGGCCGTCGCCATGATCGGCACCGGGCGCACCGCGATGGGCATCGTGCAGTTCGCCGAGCCCGGCCCCGGCGACGTGGTCGTGATCCCGGCCGCCGCCGGCGGTCTCGGCACCCTGCTCGTGCAGTACGCCAAGAACGCGGGCGCGACCGTCGTGGGCCTGGCCGGCGGCCCGGAGAAGACCGGGCGGGTCGCCGCCAACGGCGCGGATCTCGCCGTCGACTACCGGGACCCCGCCTGGCCGGAGAAGGTCCGGGCCTACGACGGCAAGGTCACGATCGTCTTCGACGGCGTCGGCGGCGACACCGCCCGCAGGGCCGTCGGCCTGCTCGCCCCCGGTGGCAGACATGTCGTCTTCGGCTGGTCCGCCGAGGGCATCGCGGCCGGCGGGCCGCTGGTCGTGGAGGGCGTCACCGTGCAGGTCCTGGGCCCGCCGATGCTGGAGACGGCCGGCGGCCCGAACCCGCTCCGCACCCTGGAAATCCGTTCGCTCGCGGAGGCCGCCGCCGGCCGGCTGACCCCGGCCGTGCACCGGTTCCCGCTCGCCGAGGCCGCCGCCGCGCACCACGCGCTGGAGCACCGCGGCACCATCGGAAAGGTGGTCCTGGAGCCCTGACCAGGACGGCCGTACCGGAACGGCCCGACGGCAAAGACCTGACCAGGAGGGGCGTGGCATCCGGTGCGGTAGGTCACGATTCATGGTCTTCTGTCCGCGTGACCGAGCCTCGGACGAGTAACCCCACAGTTCCCGCGGACACCGACCCCCACCGCTGGTGGGGACTGGTGGTGATCGCCCTCGCCCAGCTGATGGTCATCCTCGACTCGACGATCGTGAACATCGCGCTGCCCTCCGCCCAGGACGCGCTGGGGATGTCCGACGGCAACCGTCAATGGGTGATCACCGCGTACACCCTCGCGTTCGGCGGTCTGCTGCTGCTCGGCGGCCGGATCGCCGACCTCGTCGGCCGCAGGCGCACCTTCGCCCTGGGGCTGGTCGGCTTCGCCGCCGCCTCCGCGCTGGGCGGTGCCGCGGTCAGCCCGGCGATGCTGTTCGGCGCGCGGGCACTGCAGGGCGCCTTCGCGGCCCTGCTCGCCCCGTCCGCGCTGAGCCTGCTCGCCACGACGTTCACCGACCCCAAGGAGCGCGGCAAGGCCTTCGGCATCTTCGGTGCCCTCGCCGGCAGCGGCTCCGCCCTGGGCTTCATCGTCGGCGGGCTGTTCACCGAGTACCTCAACTGGCGCTGGTGCCTCTTCGTCAACACCCCCGTCGCGATCCTCGCGTTGATCGGCGCCTTCGTCGTCCTGCGCGACCGCCCCGGGCGCCCGGGAGCCCGACTCGACGTCCGCGGGGTGCTGCTCGGCTGCTCGGGCCTGGCGGCGATCGTCTACGGCTTCAGCGAGGCCGAGTCGCGGGGCTGGGCCGACCCGTCCGTCCTCACCCTGCTCGGCCTGGGGCTCGTGCTGCTGGTGGCCTTCGTGTGGTGGCAGGCCAGGGCGCCCATGCCCCTGCTCCCGCTGCACATCGTCAAGGACCGCAACCGCGCGGGCTGCTTCCTGACGATGATGCTGGCCATCATGGGCATGTTCGGCCTGTTCCTTTTCCTGACCTACTACTTGCAGGGCGTCCTGGGCTACTCGCCGGCACAGGCCGGCCTGGCGTTCGTCCCCCTCACGGCCGCTACGGTCATCGGCTCCACGCAGATCGCCGGCCGACTGCTCCAGCACGTGCAGCCGCGCGCCCTGATGGGCCCCGGCATGGTCCTGTCCGCGACGGGAATGGCGTTCCTCACCCGGCTCACCGTCGACTCGTCGTACGTCGTCGAGATCCTGCCCGGCCTGCTCCTGGTCGGCCTCGGCATGGGGCTGACCTACATGCCGGTGTTCGCCACGGTGACCGCCGGTGTGGCCCCGCAGGACTCGGGCGTCACCTCGGCGACCCTCAACACCTCGCAACAGGTGGGCGGTTCGATCGGTACGGCGCTGCTGAACACCATCGCCAACACCAGCACCGCGGGCTATCTCACCGCCCACGCCACCGCGTCCGCCCCGCCCGCGGAGGTGGCCAACGAGGCGGTCGTCCACGGCTACACGGTCGCCCTGTGGTGCGCCTCCGGCCTCATGCTGCTGGCCTCCGTCGTCACATCCGTGATGGTCACGGTGAAGCCTCCCCGGCGGGCGGTGCCGGCGAAGGCGCCGGTCCCGGAGGCGGCGGGCTGAGGGCTGAGCCTGGCTGAGGGCTGAGCCCTCGGGCTGAGCCTGGCTGAGGGCTGAGGGCTGAGCCCTCGGGCTGAGCCTGGCTGAGCCTGGCTGAGGGCTGAGCCTCCGGGGCGGCTCCAGGTTCCGGCTGGAACGGACCCCGACGCCCCTCGGGCAGACGCACCCGGGGCGTCGGGGCAGGGGGAAGCCGTGGTGTCGCGCCAGGCACCGCGGGGAGAGACCGGCGGTGCCGACACGCCGTCAGAACCGGGCCCGCAGCCGCCGCGCGATCTCCAACTGCTCGGCCTGCACCGGCCGGCCGTCCTCGATCTCCCACAGGGTGTTCTGCAGCACGCGCGCGAGGGTCCACGCGCGGGCACGCGCGCGTTCCAGGCCGAGGACGTCCGTCATGGCGTCGAACCGCCAGTGGACCTCCTCGGCGTCGAAGCGGTTGTCGATGGCGGGCAGCAGGTCGAAGCCGGGGTCGCCGGCGAGGGGCTTGGGGTCGATGGCGAGCCAGGGGGCGCGGTCGGAGGCGAGGACGTTGTCGAAGTGCAGGTCCCAGTGCAGGAGGCGGTCCCCGGGCTCGTCCACCACCTCCCGGACGGCGGCGGCGCAGTCGGCGAGCAGACGGCGGGCCTCCGGGTCCGGGACCCGCTCCACCGCCCACGGCGTCCGCTCCAGCATCGCCCGCGCGACGTCACCGAGCCGGCGCATGCCCTCGGGGGCCGGCCCGGAGGTCAGCCGGGCCAGCAGCCGGGCGACGACCAGCACGGCCGCGCGGGAGTCGGGCAGATGGGACAGCGTCCGGGCGGGGTCCAGGCGTTCGAGGAGCATCGTGCCGGTCGCCGGGTCGTGGTCCAGCAGCCGTACCGCCCCCTCGCCGCCCCACACCCGCAGCGCGACCGGCTCACCCACGCTCTCCTCGTCGAGCAGCTGCAGCTTCAGCACCGCGCGCGTGCCGTCCGTACGGACGACCGGCAGGACCAGCGCGCACACGCCGTACATCGACGGCCCGTCGACGCGCAGCCCCCAGCGGTCCAGGAAGCCCGCCGCCAGCCGTGGCAGTCCGGCGACGAAGGCGCTGCCCTCCTCGCCGTTGTACATCGCCTGGGACGCGGCCAGTTCCTCGGGAACGTCGATCACCGAATTGACCCTACGGACGCGCCGGTGCCGCCTCGACCGCTTTTCCCACGGGACCGCGCACCCGCTGCCCGCCCGCCACGCATCCCACGCCGATCCACCCCCGAAGTCGACGAAATCCGAAGGAGACAGCCCCCAGGACCACGGGTAACGTCCGGGCCATGAGCAGCTCGGCAGACAGGGCCTTGAACGGCGGCGTCTCCTTCTGGTACGCCCAGGAGGGCTTCCCCGCCCCTCGGGAGCCCCTCTCCGGTGACGCCTGCGCGGACGTCGTGATCGTCGGCGGCGGCTACACGGGGCTGTGGACCGCGTACTACCTGAAGAAGGCCGCGCCCTTCCTCCGCGTCACCGTGCTGGAGCAGAGGTTCTGCGGCTACGGCGCCTCCGGCCGCAACGGCGGCTGGCTCTACAACGGCATCGCGGGTCGCGACCGGTACGCCCGCCTGCACGGCCATGAGGCAGCCGTACGCCTCCAGCGGGCCATGAACGACACGGTCGACGAGGTCATCAGGGCCACCGGCGAGGAGGGCGTCGAGGCGGGCATCCACAAGGGCGGCGTCCTCGAAGTCGCCCGCACACCCGCCCAGTCGGCCCGCCTGAAGGCATTCCACGCGCGGGAGCTCGCGTACGGCGAGAGGGACCGCGAGCTGTACGGCGCGCGAGAGACCGCCGCGCGGGTCAGGGTCGCGGGCGCGGTGGGCTCGTCCTGGACACCGCACGGGGCCCGGATCCACCCGGTGAAACTGGTGACCGGCCTCGCGCGCGCGGTGGAGGCCCTCGGCGTCACCGTCCACGAGTCGACGCCGGTCACGGAGATCCGCCCGCGGCACGCGGTCACCCCGTACGGCACGGTCCGCGCGCCCTATGTGCTGCGCTGCACGGAGGGTTTCACGGCGTCCCTGAAGGGCCAGAGGCGCACCTGGCTGCCCATGAACTCCTCCATGATCGCGACCGCGCCGCTCACCGCGGCACAGTGGGAGGCGGTGGGCTGGGAAGGCCGCGAGACGCTCGGTGACATGGCCCACGCCTACATGTACGCCCAGCGCACCGCCGACGGCCGGATCGCGCTGGGCGGCCGCGGGATGCCGTACCGCTTCGGCTCCCGCACGGACGACGACGGCCGCACCGAGGACGCGACCGTCGTGGCGCTGCGGGAGATCCTGGAGCGCTTCTTCCCGGCCCTGACCGGCGTCCGCGTCGAGCACGCCTGGTCGGGCGTCCTCGGCGTGCCCCGCGACTGGTGCGCCACGGTCACCCTGGACCCCGCCACGGGCCTCGGCTGGGCGGGCGGTTACGTCGGCTCCGGTGTGGCCACCGCCAACCTCGCCGCCCGCACCCTGCGCGATCTGGTCCGGCTCGACTCCGGGCAGGGCGGCCGGACGGAGCTGACGGAACTGCCCTGGGTCGACCACAAGGTCCGCAAGTGGGAACCGGAACCTCTGCGTTGGCTGGGCGTCCACGGCATGTACGCCGCCTACCGCACCGCCGACCACCGCGAACTCACCGCCCGCGGCGCCGAGTCGTCCCGCCTGGCCCGCCTGGCCGACCGACTGGCGGGCCGCGGCTGAACGGGGACACCGGCCGGCCGAGCCTGTGGGTGCCCCGGGGTCGACTGCCCAGTGACGGCACCCATGCCTGGCTCAGTGCGCTCAGCCGCTCAGCAGTAGGAGAAGCGGGAAGAGAAGCGCGAACAGGAGAGTCATGGCGGCACTGAGGGTGAGCGCCGCAAGGATGCCGATCAAGAGGATCACCCGGAGCGGTCCCAGAACTCCTGACGCCGACCGCGCACCGATTCCCCCTCGGTCACGGGCCAACGGCAACAACCGCCGACGCCCTCGCGATCCATGATCACGAGGGCGTCAGCGCAGCTCACACGGAGAGCCCCCTGTCGGATTCGAACCGACGACCTTCGCTTTACAAGAGCGGCGCTCTGACCAGCTGAGCTAAGGAGGCCTGCACGCGTGCGCGACGAGTGCTCGTGCAGTGTACCCAGCTCCCACCCCGGGCCCGTCGAAAATTACCGCGAAGTTCACAGGGGCTGGACTGCTGACAGAACAGGTGAACGCGGGGTACCGTCCTCAGGCAGTCCGCTCTTGTGGACTAGACCACCACCTTCCTACAACGGATCGTCCGGCACGTTCCTGCCGGTAGAAGGGGGCCCATCACCATGGCCACTGTTTCGTTCGACAAGGCGACCCGTGTCTACCCGGGTTCCACCAAGCCCGCCGTCGACGCCCTCGACATCGAGATCGAGGACGGGGAGTTCCTCGTCCTGGTCGGTCCGTCCGGTTGCGGCAAGTCCACCTCCCTGCGGATGCTGGCCGGCCTGGAGGACGTGAACTCCGGCACCATCCGCATCGGCGACCGCGACGTCACGCACCTGCCGCCGAAGGACCGGGACATCGCCATGGTGTTCCAGAACTACGCGCTCTACCCGCACATGACCGTCGCCGACAACATGGGCTTCGCGCTCAAGATCGCCGGCGTCAACAAGGCGGAGATCCGGCAGAAGGTCGAAGAGGCCGCGAAGATCCTCGACCTCACCGAGTACCTGGACCGCAAGCCGAAGGCCCTCTCCGGTGGTCAGCGCCAGCGCGTCGCCATGGGCCGCGCGATCGTGCGTGAGCCGCAGGTCTTCCTCATGGACGAGCCGCTGTCCAACCTGGACGCCAAGCTCCGCGTCTCCACCCGTACGCAGATCGCCTCGCTGCAGCGCCGCCTCGGCATCACCACGGTCTACGTCACCCACGACCAGGTCGAGGCCATGACCATGGGCGACCGCGTGGCCGTGCTCAAGGACGGTCTGCTCCAGCAGGTCGACTCCCCGCGCAACATGTACGACCGCCCGGCGAACCTCTTCGTCGCCGGCTTCATCGGCTCCCCCGCGATGAACCTCGTCGAGGTGCCGATCGCCGACGGCGGCGTGAAGTTCGGCAAGAGCGTGGTGCCGGTCGACCGGGACGCGCTCTCCGCCACCACCGACAAGTCGGTCACCGTCGGTGTCCGCCCCGAGCACTTCGACGTGGCCGGCCCGGAGGCCGAGCAGGGTCTCGCGGTCACCGTGAACGTCGTCGAGGAGCTCGGCGCCGACGCGTACGTCTACGGCACCGCCCAGGTCGGCGACAACTCCAAGGACCTGGTGGTCCGTGTCAACGGCCGCGAGGTCCCGGAGAAGGGCAGCACGCTGCACGTCGTGCCGCGCTCCGGCGAGACGCACGTCTTCTCCACCTCGACGGGCGAGCGCCTCTCCGACTGATCGGTCGAACGACCCGAACGACGAAACACCCAACCCGGGTAATTCACCCAGGTTGCCGAATGGGGCCCCGCGGCCAGACTGCGGGGCCCTTTTCCGTGTCGACAAATACCCCGGCACTCTGGTCCATTTCGAGCACCGTGCGTCAACCTCGCACCCAGGAGACACCGCCACTTCGTCACCCGTACCGGTGACCAAATGTCGCCAAATCATCACCGGGCGCTACCCTCACTCGCGTGAAGCACTCCACCACCTCACAGACGCGACGCGGCCAGGGCGGCCCCGCCCGCCGGATCGGCCGTTCCCTCGCCCTCGTTCTGCCCGTCGTCCTGGTGCTCTCCGGGACTCTCGCGGTCACGCGGGTCAACTGGTCGGGAGATCCCGAGAGCTCGGTGCTCACCGCGGCGGACGTCTCGGCCTCCGGACCCCACACCCGCACAGCGCCCCGCGCCCCGCACGAGGTGCTGCGCGACCGGCTGCTCACCGAGCTCCAGGAGACCGACCCGGGCACCGCCCTCACCCACCTCCAGCAGGCGGTGGACGAGCGACCCTCGCTGGCCCGTCACTGCGCCTCGATCGCCCGCGCCCTGGGGCGCGCCGCGGTGCGCGTCTACGGCCCCACGCGCGCCCAGTCCTTCTCCCGCCCCGTCTGCGACACCTCGTTCGCCTCGGGCGTCCTGGCGGCGCACAGCTGAGCCCCGGGCACCGGACCACAGCGAGACCCCGCCCCCGGCCCCCACAGGCCGCGGGCGGGGCTCCCACGACCCACACGACCACGACCACACGACCCACACGACCCACACGAGCCACCGTCGACGGACACCACCCGTCCGACGCCACGATCGACCCGGCCCACCCCGAGACACCACCAACGAGCCGCTACGAGAATCCACCAACGGCCCGCTCCAAGACACCACCAGCCGCCCGCCCCAGGACGCCAAGGACGCCAACCCCCCACCCCGTGGCCGTCCATCAGGCTCCCGGGATCACCGCCGCCCCCGCCGCGTACAGTGCCGGGCATGACCGATCCGAACGCCGCCTCCCGCCCCGTCCAGGCCGTCATCCTGGCCGGCGGTCAGGGCTCCCGGTTGCGCCCCTACACCGACGACCGTCCCAAGCCGATGGTCGAGATCCCCGGCACGGGCACGCCGATCATCGGCCACCAGCTCGCCTGGCTCGCCGAGGAGGGCGTCACCGATGTCGTCATCAGTTGCGGGCACCTCGCCGAGGTGCTGCAGGAGTGGCTGGACTCCGCCGACCTGCCGGTCCGCGTCACCACCGTCGTCGAGACGGAACCCCTCGGCCGGGGCGGGGGCCTCAAGTACGCCGCCGCCCGCCTCCCCCACCCCGAGCGCGCCTGGTACGCCACCAACGGCGACATCTGGACCCGCTTCTCCCTGCGCCACATGGCCGACTTCCACACCGAGCGCGACGCCATAGCGACCCTCGCACTGGCCCGGCCCCGCATCCCCTGGGGCGCGGTGCAGACGGACGGCTTCGGCCACATCACGGACTTCATCGAGTCCCCGCCGACGACGTACGAGGTCAATGCGGGCGTCTACGTCTTCTCGCCGGAGTTCGCGGGGCTGCTCCCCGACCGCGGCGACCATGAGCGCACCACGTTCCCGCATCTGGCGCGCGAACGCCGTCTGGCCGGCTTCCCGCTCCCCCAAGGCTCGTACTGGCGCGCCATCGACACCGCGAAGGACCTCACGGAGGCCGCGAAGGAGCTGGCCGCGCTGCGCCGTTGAGGAAAGCACGCCGGTACGACGACGGGGTCCCGCGCGTGAGGCGCGGGACCCCGTCGTCGTACCGGAAGGACCGACCGGGGAGAACGGACTAGCCCAGCAGCCCTCCGACCAGCCCCGGCTGCCCGGACGTCGACTCGCCGCCCCCGGACCCCGTGCCGCCGGTGGAGCCCGAACCACCCGTGGAGCCGCTGCCGCCGCCCCCGGAGGTGGGTCCGGTGCTGGTGCTGGGAGCCTCTTCCACGGGTGCCGACTGCTGTGGTGGCGCCTGACCCTCGGTCCCCTGCGTCTGGCTCGGCGCGCCGCCGGTCGACGTGCCGGTGTCGCGGGTCGCGCCGGGCGTGGTCGCGGCGCCCGCGGTGGGTGCGGCCGAGGTCGCGCCCTGCGTCGGTGAACCGGCCGAGGCCGAGGGCGCGGTGCTCTGCCGGCGCTCACCGGGCTTGGACGGCAGGGGGGAACCGGGCAGTTCGTTGCGCGGCGCCTCGCCGGGCCCGGGGACGACCACACGGTCGGAGTCCCGCACCGCGCCGCCGAGCAGCGAACCGACCAGCAGCGTGATCCCGGTGACGATCGCGGTGACCAGGGCGCCCCGGCGCAGCACGTAGCGCCGCAGTTCCCAGATGTCGGAACGGGGGCCGAGCCGGCGCCAGGCCAGCCCCGCCAGCCGCCCGTCCACGGAGTAGACGGGCGCCCCGGCGATGATCAGCGGTGACCACGCGGCCAGGTAGATGATGTCGGGAGCGTCGTACACGGGGACGCTCTTCCAGCTGACGGTCACGAGCAGCGCGGCGGAGAGCAGCGCACCGCCCACCGCGGCGATCCGCTGCCAGCAGCCCAGGACCGTGAGCACGCCCACGATGACCTGTGCGAACGCGATCACGAGACCCGAGCCGACGGGGTGCTGGAGCGCGAACTGGCGCAGCGGCTCGGCGACTTCCCAGGGGTGCAGGGTGTTGAGCCACTTGACCATGGAGCCGCGGTCGCCGCCGTCGAAGTAGACGGGGTCGCAGAGCTTGCCCATGCCGGCGTAGATGGAGATGGCGCCGAGGAAGATGCGCAGCGGCAGCAGGACGACGCCGAGGTTCATCCGGCGGCCGGGGTAGTAGGCGTGCCGCGCGGGGTCGTCGGCGTGGCGCCGGGAGCGGGGCTCGGTGCCCTCGTCGTCCGGGTCGGCGTTCTCGAGTTCGTCGGCGTACTCGTCGTAGTCGTCGTAGCCGTCGTCGAAGCGCTCCCCGGCGTGGCCCGGACGGTCGTACGCGCCCTCGACGGTCCGCATGGCCGGCAGCAGGCGGGTGCCGGTGCCGTCCTGGGTGCGCCGGGCCCCGTCGTGGGTGCGCTGGGCGCCGACGACGGGGGTCTCGACGGTCTGGTCGAACTCGTCGTAGCCGTCGTAGCCCTCGTAGCGGCCGTACCCGGGGTCCGTGTCGACGCGCGGGATGACCTGGGTGGCTCCGGTGTCGGCGGTCGCTTCCTCCGGGTGACGGACGCCCGCGCCCCGCACGGCCTGGAGCAGGCGGTGGGCGCCGGTGTCGTCGGGAGCGGACCGGCCGCTCCACACGACCGGGCGGCGACGGGCCTCGCCGGCCCGGGTCGCTCTGCCCGTCGTTCCGGCGACCGGCATGCGGGCGGTGTCCTCGGCGGCGCTCAAGTGCCGTGCGACCCGCGGCGACTGGGCGTGGCGCGAGGAGGCGCCCAACTGCACGCGGAAGCTGGCGTGATTGACGATGATCTGCGCCGGGTCGCTCGGCACCTTCACCATGCTCAGCGCGGGAGCGTCGTCGAATCCCGACGAGCGGTCCCCCGTGGGTGTGCGGGGTGTTCTGGTGTCCACACTCATCTAACAGAGTGACGTGTGTTTAGGACACTGCCTTGACCCGCCGGATCTGTCCGGACCGCGTCAAGCTTGTCCGGACAGCCCGGAACCTCCCGGACGGGTGACCTTGCCGAACGACCGTTCAGACCCTCCGGCTGGCCGCCTCGTACAGCACGATCCCCGCCGCGACACCGGCGTTGAGCGACTCGGCGCCGCCCGGCATCGGAATCCGCACGCGGTGGTCGCAGGTCTCCCCGACCAGCCGCGAGAGGCCCTTGCCCTCGCTGCCGACGACGATGACGACCGGTCCGCCCAGCGCTTCGAGGTCACCGAGTTCGACCTCGCCGTCGGCGGCGAGCCCGACCACGACGATCCCGGCCTTCTTGTACGCCTCCAGCGCGCGCGTGAGGTTGGTCGCGCGCGCGACCGGCGTGCGGGCGGCCGTACCCGCGGACGACTTCCAGGCACCGGCCGTCATCCCGGCCGCGCGCCGCTCGGGCACGACGACACCGTGGCCGCCGAACGCGGAGACGGACCGCACGACCGCGCCGAGGTTGCGCGGGTCGGTCACCCCGTCCAGGGCGACGATCAGCGGGTCCTCGCCCGCGTCGGCGGCAGCGGCTGCGAGGTCCTCGGGGTGCGCGTACTCGTACGGCGGCACCTGGAGGACGAGGCCCTGGTGGTTGAGTCCGTTCGTCATCCGGTCGAGTTCGGGGCGCGGCGCCTCCATGAGGTTGATGCCGCCGCGTTCGGCCACGAGCTGGAGCGCCTCGCGGACCCGCTCGTCGCTGTCGATGAACTGCTGGACGTACAGCGTGCTGGCGGGCACACCCTCGCGGAGCGCCTCGTAGACCGGGTTGCGCCCGACGACCAGCTCCGAGGTGCCCTTGCCTCCTGCGCGCCGCTGCTGCGGACGCCCCTGCGCGCGCCGTGTCTTCGCGGCGGCGGCACGCTGCTTGGCGTGGCCCTTGCGCATCTCGGCGGGGGGCGTAGGCCCCTTGCCCTCGAGGCCCCGGCGCCGCTGGCCGCCGCTGCCGACCTGCGCGCCCTTCTTGCCGGACATGCGGCGGTTGTTCGCGGCCATGATCTACCTGTCTGTGGGAGTACGTACGTCTATGTAGTGTGCCGCGCCGGATCGCGGACGGCACACCGTTGTGCTGCGCCTCGGGCTCCGCTCAGCGCGGGCCGAGGCTCCAGCGCGGCCCGTGCGGGCTGTCCTCGATGACGAGGCCGGACTGCCCCAGCTGGTCGCGGATGGCGTCCGCGGTGACCCAGTCCTTGCGGGAGCGGGCCGCCTCACGCTGATCCAGGACGAGACGTACGAGGCTGTCGACCACGCCGTGCAGATCCTCGCTCCGATCGCCCTCACCCGCCCAGTGCGCGTCCAGCGGGTCCAGGCCGAGGACGCCGAGCATGGCGCGGACCTCGGCGAGGCGGGCGACCGCGCTCTCCTTGTCGTCGGCGGCCAGGGCGCTGTTGCCCTGCCGGACCGTGTTGTGCACCACCGCGAGGGCCCCCGGCACTCCCAGGTCGTCGTCCATCGCCTCGGCGAAGGCGGGCGGCACCTCGGCGGCGGGCTCGACCGGTCCGCCGGCCAGCTCCACCACACGCTGCACGAACCCCTCGATCCGCGCGAACGCGGACTCGGCCTCGCGCAGGGCCTCCTCGCTGTACTCGATGGTCGAGCGGTAGTGCGGCGTGCCGAGGTAGTAGCGCAGCACGATCGGCCGCCAGTGCTTGACCATCTCCGACACCAGCACCGAGTTGCCCAGCGACTTGGACATCTTCTCGCCGCTCATGGTGACCCAGGCGTTGTGCAGCCAGTACCGCGCGAACTCGTCGCCGAACGCCTTGGCCTGGGCGATCTCGTTCTCGTGGTGCGGGAAGATCAGGTCCAGGCCGCCGCCGTGGATGTCGAAGGCGCTGCCCAGGTACTTGTGCGCCATGGCCGAGCACTCCAGGTGCCAGCCCGGGCGCCCACGGCCCCACGGGGTCTCCCAGTCGGGCTCGCCCGGCTTGGTGGCCTTCCACATGGCGAAGTCGCGCGGGTCACGCTTTCCGGAGATGCCGTCCTCGGGGGGCTGGCGCATCTCGTCCAGGTCCTGCCGGGACAGTTCCAGGTACGAGGGCCAGGAGCGCACGTCGAAGTAGACGCTGCCGTGGGACTCGTAGGCGTGACCGCGCTCGATGAGGCCGCGCATCATCTCGACCATCTCGGTGATGTGGCCGGTGGCACGCGGTTCGTAGGTGGGCGGCAGGCAGCCGAGCGCCGCGTAACCGTCGTTGAACGCACGCTCGTTCGCGTACCCGATGGACCACCAGGGGCGGTACTGCTCCTCCGCCTTCCCGATGATCTTGTCGTCGATGTCGGTGACGTTCCTGATGAACGTCACCCCGTAGCCGCGGTACTCGAACCAGCGGCGCAGGATGTCGAAGTTGAGGCCGGAGCGGATGTGCCCGATGTGGGGGGCCGCCTGCACGGTGGCACCACACAGGTAGATCGAGACACAACCCGGCGTGAGCGGGGAGAAGTCACGGATCTGCCGGGCGCTGGTGTCGTACAGGCGAATGGTCACCACTCCAGGGTAGTGGGCGGAGGGCCATGCCTCGTGCCCCTTGTGGACAACGTGCGCCTCTTCTCATGGACGACGCACCTCTTCTTCCGGACGGCGGGCGTGCCGCTTCGTGACGGCCCGCGCGCGATGCCGGTGCCGTCAGCCGGCGCGCACCACCAGCGCCGTGGCCACCGCCATCAGACCCTCGCCGCGGCCCGGGAAGCCGAGCCCGTCCGTGGTGGCGCCGGAGACGGAGACCGGGGCACCGGCCGCCTCGGAGAGGACCTTCTGGGCCTCGTCGCGGCGCTTGCCGACCTTCGGGCGGTCCCCGACGACCTGCACCGCCACGTTGCCGATCCGGAAGCCCGCCTCGCGCACGATCCGGGCGGCCTCGGTCAGCAGCGCCACGCCCGACGCACCGGACCACTCCGGGCGCCCGGTGCCGAAATGCTGTCCCAGGTCACCCAGACCGGCGGCGGAGAACAGCGCGTTGCACGCGGCGTGCGCCACGACGTCCGCGTCGGAGTGCCCGGCCAGCCCGGGCCCCTGGCCCTCCCACTTCAGGCCGGCGCACCACAGCTCGCGCCCCTCTTCGAAGGCGTGGATGTCGGTGCCGATGCCGACCCGCGGAAGCGGTGCCTCAGAAGCCATCGTTCAGCCTCCTGCGCGCCAGGACCGCCTCGGCGAGCACCAGGTCCAGCGGCCGGGTGACCTTGAACGCCTCCTCGTGCCCGGGCACGACGACGACACGCTCGCCGATCTGCTCGACCATGCCGGCGTCGTCGGTGACCTCGCCGGTGACGGTCTCGTGCGCCCGCAGCAGCGTCGCCCGGTCGAAGCCCTGCGGCGTCTGCACGGCGCGCAGCCGCGCCCGTACCGGCGTGGCCAGCACGGGCTCCGGCTCGCCCGGCGTCAGCGCGGGCTCGACCTCCTTGACCGTGTCCGCCAGCGGCAGCGCCGGCACCACGGCCGGCGCTCCGTCACGGACCGCCTCGATCACCGCGTCGACGGTGTCGACCGGAACGAGCGGGCGGGCGGCGTCGTGCACCAGCACGATGTCGTAGCCCGGCGGCAGCGCGTCGAGGCCGAGCCTGACCGACTCCTGGCGCGACCCCCCTCCGGGGACGACCAGGAAGTCGGTGCGCTCGGGCAGTGCGTGGGCGTCGAGCAGGGACTTGACCTCGGCGGCACCGTCGGGCGGGGCGACGACCACGACGAGGGAGACGGCGCGGGACGCGGCCAGCGCGCGTACGGCGTGGATCAGCATCGGCGTCCCGTTCAGCGCACGGAGCGCCTTGGGGGCGCCCGGGCCGAGGCGTACACCCCGGCCGGCGGCCGGGATGACCGCGGCGGTACGGGCTCCTGCGGGCGAAGGGCGCGAAACGTCAGACATCGTTTCCTGTCAGGTTTGTGTGCTCGGCCTAGGTGGGTATGGCCTCAGCGTGCAAGAGCGCGGGCGCGTACCGCTCTGACCGGACCCTTCCGTGACCCTGGTCGAGCCGGCCGCCCGGGCACGGCACGCACAGTACCGGGGGGAGTTTCCTCGGCGTAGGGCGGACGTACGAGACGGGCGGTCCAGGCGTCCGGACAGCCATCCGGCGGTGGGACGCGCGGATGGCTGAAATACGACTCCGTGATCCGGGTACGAAGTGTTCGGTTTTCGGTGTTCGGGTACGAACATGCCGCAGCGCCCGGCGACTGGGTTGTGTCATCGGGCACCGCGGCATGTCATGTGCTGAGCGGGGCGAGCCTGCCTCGCGTCAGGAGGCGAGCACCTCGTCGAGCAGAGCCTCGGCCTTGTCCTCGTTCGTGTTCTCCGCGAGGGCGAGCTCGCTCACCAGGATCTGGCGAGCCTTGGCGAGCATGCGCTTCTCACCGGCGGAGAGTCCGCGCTCACGCTCACGACGCCACAGGTCACGCACGACTTCCGCGACCTTGATGACATCGCCGGAGGCGAGCTTCTCCAGGTTTGCCTTGTAACGACGCGACCAGTTCGTGGGCTCCTCGGCGTACGGCGCGCGCAGCACCTCGAAGACCCGGTCCAGCCCGTCCTGACCGACCACATCACGCACGCCGACGAACTCCGCATTGTCCGCTGGCACACGTACCGTCAGGTCACCCTGGGCGACCTTCAGCACCAAGTAGGTCTTGTCCACGCCTTTGATCTGGCGAGTTTCGATGGCCTCGATCAGCGCGGCCCCGTGATGGGGATAGACCACGGTGTCGCCAACCTTGAACGTCATGTGACAGGTACCCCTTCCGTGGCTATCCAGAGTAACACGGAAACGGCGGCTTCTGAATGGCGTTTTCGCAGGTCAGGGCATATCTCGGGGCTTGACAACAGCAACCGGAACGTGCTTCGACCAACCGTCGGAGCAAGGTATTCGCAGGTCGGAGCCGCTCTTCGGGCCGACCGAAACGTGCACGTCACATCCGTCGGACACCCCCACAAGGCGACTGAACGTCCACATATGTCCGGTTCCAAACGCTCGACTTCCGCTACTCCGTTCGGCGCCCGGCGGCCGGTACGAGACGTTTCCGGAATTGATCACGACACTCCCGGAGCAACTCTCCGGTGATCAATTTTCGGACCCGCCGCGCATTCCTTCACGTAAATTTCGCGAAGGCTTATGTGAATGCCGTACGAGCGCCTCACGCACGTGAACAGGGAGGCTCTCCGTACCTCCTGCTGAGGGAAGCCGGGCGGTCGCGGGGGAGGGTCGGGTGCGAGGTGCGGGGAACGTCTCGGTAACCTAAGGCCGCTGACAGCCACTGAGGGCGGCTTTACCAGGAAAGCCGCCCCTGCGTTTCAAGGAGTAGCCGCCGCCGTGAGCAGCAGCCTTCGACGCGGCGCCCTCGCCGCCTCCGCCATCGCGTTCTCGATCGCCACGCTCGCCGCCTGCGGCGCCGGCAACAACTCGCAGACCCTGCAGATCGTGCCGGACAACGCGGCCACCAGCGTCGGCGACATCAAGATCCAGAACGCGCTGGTGATCACCCAGGCGGACCGCGAGGCGACCGGCCCCGCCGTCGTCTCCGCCACCGTCTTCAACTCCAGCGACCGCGCCCAGACGCTGGAGTCCATCACCCTCGACGGCGCCCAGCAGGTCACGCTCACCCCCGCGTCGGGCAAGGGCGCGCTGAGCATCCCCGCGGGTGGCTCCGTCGTCATCGGCGGCAAGGGGAACGCCTCGGCGGTCCTGCAGAACGCCGAGTCCCTCACCGACGGCGACGCGCACAAGGTCACCTTCGCCTTCAGCGAGACCGGGGACGTGAGCCTGCGGGCGTTCATCGTCCCGGCGGAGGGCTTCTACGCCCCCTGGGGGCCGAGCGGCTCTCCGGCGGCGAGCGCGTCGCCGACCGCCTCCGCGACCGGTGAGGCCGCCGAGGGAGGCGAGGCCGGGGAGACGGGTGAGCCCGGGGAGACCGGTGAGCCCGGCGACGAAGGTGCGACGGGCGACCAGGAGGGCTCGGAGTCGGACGCCGAGACCGGTACGCCGACCGACGCCGCGTCCGCGTCCGTCGAGGGCGGGACGGCCGATCACTGATCGTCGTACGCGACTGTTCGCACGAAGAAGGGCGGGGCCTCACGAGGAGGTCCCGCCCTTCAGCGCTGGTGTGTGACGGTTTACGGCTCGAACTTGTAGCCGAGACCGCGGACCGTGACCAGGTAGCGCGGCGCGCCCGGGTCCGGCTCGATCTTGGCGCGCAGGCGCTTGACGTGGACGTCGAGGGTCTTGGTGTCACCGACGTAGTCGGCGCCCCAGACGCGGTCGATGAGCTGCATCCGGGTCAGCACCCGGCCGGCGTTGCGCAGCAGCATCTCCAGCAGGTCGAACTCCTTCAGCGGCAGGTCGACCTTGGCGCCGGCGACGGTGACCACGTGGCGGTCGACGTCCATCCGGACCGGGCCGGCCTCCAGCGCCGCCGGGGTCACCTCCTCGGGCTCGCCGCGGCGGCGCAGGACGGCCCGGATACGGGCGACCAGCTCGCGCGAGGAGAACGGCTTGGTGACGTAGTCGTCGGCTCCTATTTCCAGCCCGACAACCTTGTCGATCTCGCTGTCCTTGGCGGTCACCATGATGACCGGGACATTGGAACGGCCGCGCAGCTGGCGGCAGACCTCGGTACCCGGCAGCCCGGGCAGCATCAGGTCGAGGAGGACGAGGTCGGCGCCGTTGCGCTCGAACTCGTCGAGTCCGTCGGGCCCCGTGGTCGCGATGGCGACCTCGAAGCCCTCCTTGCGGAGCATGTACGACAGGGCGTCGGAGAAGGACTCCTCGTCCTCGACGACGAGCACACGGGTCACGGAAGGACCTCCGGGGCGGGAAGCGGTTCGTACGGGGGTCTTGCAGGGGACGGGTCGGCGGACTGCCCGGCCTCGTCGTCGAGGGCGGGGTGCTGGTGCGCCCGGTCGCGGGCCAGACCCGCCTCCGGCAGCCGCAGCGTGAACGTGGAGCCCTGTCCCTCGGAGCTCCACACCGTGACCTCCCCGCCGTGCGAGGCGGCCACGTGCTTGACGATGGCGAGCCCGAGGCCCGTGCCACCGGTGGCACGGGAGCGGGCGGGGTCGACGCGGTAGAAGCGCTCGAAGACGCGCTCCCTGTCCTTCTCGGAGATGCCGATGCCCTGGTCGGTCACGGCGACCTCGATGGTCTCCCCGCCGGAAGCGCTGACCCGGCGTGCGGCGATGCCGACACGGGTGCGGGCGGGGGAGTAGTTGACGGCGTTCTCCACCAGGTTGCCGAGGGCGGCGGCCAGCTGGCTGCGGTTGCCCCAGACGTAGAGGTCGGCGGTGCCGCCGGCGGCCATGGTGATCTGCTTGGTGCCCGCCTGCTGCCGGCACCGGTCGACGGCCTCGGCGACCAGTTCGTCCACCCGGACGGGCTCGGCGTCCTCCAGCGGGTCGTCGTTCTGGACCCGGGAGAGGTCGATCAGCTCCTGCACCAGGTTGGTCAGCCGGGTCGCCTCGATCTGCATCCGGCCGGCGAAACGCTCCACGGCCTCCGGGTCGTCCGAGGCGTCCATGACGGCCTCGGAGAGGAGGGAGAGGGCGCCGACGGGGGTCTTGAGCTCGTGGCTGACGTTCGCGACGAAATCCCGCCGTACCGCCTCTATCCTGCGGGCCTCGGTGAGGTCCTCGACCAGCAGCAGCACGAGCCGGGAGCCCAGGGGGGCGACCCGGGCGGAGACGGCGAGCGCCTCGCCGCGACCGGAACCCCTCCGGGGCAGGTCCAGCTCGACCTGTCGTATCTCTCCGTCGCGCCGGGTGTCGCGGGCCATCTGGAGCATGGGGTCGACCGCGAGCCTGCCGCCGCGCACCAGACCGAGGGCGTAGGCGGCGGAGCTGGCCTTGACCACCGCGTCGGCCTCGTCGAGGACCACGGCCGAGGAGCGCAGCACGGACAGCACCGTGTCGACGCCGGGGGGCAGCACGGGGTCTGTGTGCAGGGAGGTGCGGGTGGGGCGTTTCAGGTCGCGTTCGCTCCAGCGGAACGCCAGCATGGCGATGACACCGGTGAGCACACCGGCGATCGCTGCCGCTGCGGCGACCGCCGCGTTCACGTCCATGCGTCCAGGTTAGGCATGCGCTACCCCTTACCCACAGCCGTCCGAGTGGGACCTCGAACACTCGTCGCCCAGAGTTCACCTTGGAGCCAGTATTGATTCATTTGGGATGGCCGAAACGGACGCGTAGGGACCGGAACGTGGGAGCGTGGGCTTCGCACCACCGGTTCACTACGGGGTCCCGGCACGACCGGCACTTCGGACGGGGTATCGGCATGCCCGGCACTTCGAACGGAGTTCCGGCATTCCCGGCACTTCGGAAGGCCCCCATTTTGAATCCCCCATGACATTCCACGAGAGGGAAACCTGATGCGGGACGCGTACCACGAGGAACTTGACTCGATCGGCGACGGCCTGGTCGAGATGGCCCGGCTGGTCGGGTCGGCGATCGGACGCGCCACGACGTCCATGCTCGACGCCGACCTGAAGCTGGCCGAAAGCGTCATCGAGGGCGACAAGAAGATCGACGACCTGCAGCACGACCTGGAGGCCCGGGCGATAGCCCTGCTGGCGCGGCAGCAGCCGGTGGCCACGGACCTGCGGATAGTGGTCACGTCACTGCGGATGAGCGCCGACCTGGAGCGCTCCGGCGACCTCGCCCAGCACGTCGCCAAGCTCGCCCGCCTCCGCTTCCCGGCGCGCGCCGTCCCGAACGACCTCCACGCGACGCTCCTGCAGATGGGCCAGCTCGCCCAGCGTCTGATGGCGAAGACCGCCGAGGTCATCATCACCAAGGACATCGACCTGGCGCTGCAGCTCGAGCAGGACGACGACGAGATGGACCAGCTGCACCGCACGCTCTTCCAGCACCTGATGGACGACCGCTGGAAGCACGGCATCGAGACGGCCGTCGACGTGACGCTGCTCGGCCGCTACTACGAGCGCTTCGCGGACCACGCGGTGGCGGTGGCCAAGCGCGTCGTCTTCCTCGTCACGGGCGAGCACGCGGACGAGCTCCAGACGGACGGCGTGCCGGGGGTGGAGGGAGCCTGAAGGCGGGGTGGAGGGGCCTGAAAGGGGCTCCCGAGGTCCGGCAGGGGCGCATTTCCGCCTCCGTGCGCCGTTGATGCGCCGGGAGAAGCGGGCATGGAATGAGCACAGGCACAGTGCCTTGAGGAGGGACCCATGGCTGAATCCCCCAGCACGCCCCGTACGACCACACCCGACCCCACGCAGGAACGCCCCACCGAGCAGCCCGCCGACATCAGGAGCCTCAACCTGATCGGCGCGTGCGGCTGCGGCTCGGGGTGCACGTGCGGGTGCCAGCAGGGCAACCCTTGCCAGTGCGGCTGAGGCCGTACTCGGAGTTGTCACGACGGTGAAGGGCCCCCGGCGAGAGCGCCGGGGGCCCTTCGCGTCGGCGCGCGGGAGACCGTCGGCGGTGACCGGCATGTCATCCTGTGCGATCCGGTGATTGCGGACCGGCTGTTCGTGAGGGGGGCGTATGGCTGTGCCCGCGGCAAGGGGACGCGTCCGACGGGTGCTTCGCGGCATCGGCTCGTTCTTGCGGGAGTCCGTGACCGAGGCGGTCGGGGAAGCGGTCCTGACGGTGGTTTCCTGTATCGCCGTGCTCGGGTTGGCGATGGCGTTCTTCTGGGGCTGGACACGCAATCCGCTTGCGGCCGGGGGCGTGGGGGGCGCCCTGCTGGCGTTCCTCGCCTACGGGGGCTGGGAGTTGATGCGCACCCCCGCGACGGTACGGCGTGGCCGGCCGGCAGGTGCCGCGGCGGTCGCGTTCGTCGTGGCGATCGTGATCGTGGTCTACAGCCTTGACTGTTACTGCTTCTGACATTTCGCCAGATGCGCATCGGAGCGGTCGCATTCGGGACGGCGCTTCCCGCCGTGCCGGGGCACCGCGCCGACGAGGACGCCCCAATTTCCCCCTCCCGCAGGTGAATTCGTCGAGACGCCGGACAGCCCGGGCGCGAACAGCCCTACTGCGCGGGGCTGTCACAAAGAGAGAGGCCGCCTTGTCCTCAGCCTCGGACAGTTCTCACTCCGGAGGAACACATGAGCGCTACGCACGCCCACCTGCCCCCAGGCATCGAGGTACTGACGACCCTGCCGGAGGCCGCGGCCGGCATCCCCGTCGGGGCCGAGGCCAGGACCATCCGGGTCACCCTGCAGCCCGGTGACACCGGCGCCCCGCCGCACCGGCACCCCGGCCCGATCTTCGGATACGTGACGCAGGGCGAGATCCTCTTCGAGCTGGAGGGGCAACCGCCCCGTGTGCTCAAGGCCGGTGAAGCCCTGTTCGAGCCCGGGGGCGACGTGATCCACTACCAGGGCGCCAACAACCTCCCGGACGCGGAGTCACAGTTGGTGGTGACGATGTTCGCCCCTCCCGGCACGCCCATTCTGACCGTGGTCAGCGCGGAGGAACTGGCCGAACGCAAGCATCTGCGGGCTCCCCGGTCATGACGACCTCCGCATGACGCACGTACCGGCGTACGCCGAAAGGCGGCGCCGGTATCCGCGCGAGGTCGGACGCCAGGTCCGCCGGCTGACGTGCCGCTGTCCGACGCCGTGGCGGAGGCCCGACGGGAACACGGTGCGGGGCTGACCGGTCAGAGCTGGTCGTCGACGCCCAGATCGGCGCGCATGGACTGCTTCAGTTCCCCGAGGCAGGGCCAGACCTCCTCGTGGAGTTCACCCTCGAAGGCCGCCAACTCCTGCGCGTAAGTGGAGGGTGCCGCTCCGCACTTCATGAGCTTGCCGTAGGCGGCGTTCAATCGCTTTTTCGCCGTGCTGGACGCGCGCAACACCGCGTCAGGAATGATCATCTGGGATTCCGCGTAACTGTCCCGGTAGACCAGCCTGCATGCCTCCAGCCTCTCCAGGGACGTGGCGACGTCCTCGCCGCGTTCAAGCGCGTAGAGGTGGTTGGTCATCGCCGTCAGGTACTGGCGTGAGGCGGTGTTCAAGGTGATGTAGCAGGTGCGCCGCCGTTCAAGGCTCTCGCGCTGCCGTTGTACGGCCTGCTCCGCCCTGAGCAGTTCCTGGGCGTGACCGCGCTCTTCGCGCCGCTGTTCAGCGGCGGCCTGGAGTTCCATGCGCTTGGTGCGGTCCGCGCGGTTCTGCGTCAGCAGCGCGGCCCCGAGCGTTCCCGCCACGCCCACCACGGCGATCAGCAACCCCACCCAACTGGCGCCCACACCGCCCCCTTCTGTACCGCCGGAAGACCTCGTACCGCCCAGCGGGCCCCGTATGCCTGCGTGGACCCTCGGACGTCCCCAGTCCACAACCGTCAGCCGTGAGGCAGGTCCCGCCCATCATGCCGGGCACACGAGCCCGGCATGAACCGAACGCGAGATGCTGACGGGCCGGCGGCAGGCTCACGCTTTCCGGCTGTGCCGGTGGGGTGCCGGTCGATGTACAGGGGCGTTCATCTGTGCTCACCTGTGTTCATCGACGGCTCAGTTGCAGGCGCCGTCAGGTGATCGACTGCATGGTCCCGTCAGGCAGCGCGCAGGCGTAGCCGGCGTAGGGGCGTGCAACGATCTGTCCACCGGCGGTCGTGCAGTCGTCCCTGGAGATGTTCGGGGACGAGGCGGCCCCGGCGGCGGCTGCCCCCGCGCCGACAATGCCGAAAGCGCTCACGCCGGCAAGGGTTGCCGCCGCCAGGGCGAGCCCCAGAATTCTTCGTATACGCATGACTTCCTCCTCCTCTCAGGCGCCTTCGTCCGGCCTTCGGGAAGGACAGGTCTCAAGACGACGGCGCCCTCCTCCTCAGGATGGGCGCTCTGCGGGAGGCCCGCGAGAGGAGGCCGGGCGAGTCCGCGCACGGGCCTCTAACGCGGTTCGTGAGCCGCCGCCCGGCAGGCACCGGTCGCGGCGCCGCCCGCCACTCCGGCCCCGGTCAGCCCGGTCACACAACTCTGCAGATCTCCGACCACGCCACGGCCGCACGCCGCTGTGACGGAGTCGGAAGCGGTGGCACCGGCCAGTTCGGCCATGCGCGTACAGGCGGGGATGTCCGCCCGGACCGTGGGAGCGGCGAGAACCGCGCCGCCGCCGAGGGTGAGGGTCAGGCCGGTGAGGGCACCGGCGACACGGGTCGACGTGCGCATATCACGCACCTGCCTTCCGGGTCGGTCGCACGGTCCTGGTCCCGGCGGGCCGGATCCGCGCGGTAGGGCCGCCTGGCGCCGCTCGGTGAGCGGTGCCCCCCGGTCGTCGGACTCAGGAACTGACCGGGCCCCTCACTCCAGCGTCGCATCCTCTCCCCCGGCCGTCCTGGGCACCGGGGAGCGGCCGCGCTGAGTGACCGCGCTTGCGCGAATTTCCGGCCGGAGACTCAGCCCTAGAGCAGGTTGTAGACGAGACCCACGACGAGGAAGTACCCCAGATAGGAGGCGAGTACCACGCCCAGCATCGCCAGGAACTTGACCGGCGTCCCGAACGACTTACGGGCGAGGGAGAGGTTCGCGAAGAGGCCCGCCGCCCCGATGAGCCCGCCTATCGCCCCGCCTACCGGCAGCAGGACGATCGGCACGATCGAGAGGACCAACTGCCACCAGGCCAGCCCCCTGAACTTGGCCCACGGATCCGGCTTGCCGAGCGAGTTCTTTCCGAGGTCGGGGATCTGCTGCATGTGCGGGAAACCTTCGTTCTTTCATCATGATCGTGGTGAACCGTCAGGATGCGGGTGACGGACCCGCCGGGCAACAACGCGCTGACAACGGTTTGCCTACGAAAATCGGCTGTCAACGGCCGGCTCGGCGCCCTTGCCCGCGCATCCGGTCCGTCCGGGGCGCGTCCTTCGGATCAGCCCGCGGTGCCGACCGCCCCGGCCACGCCGGGATCGGGCCTCCTACTACCGACCGACCCCTGCCAGAGCGCGCGTCGGCGCAGCGCGGGCGGAGCGGGCAGCGCGGAGCCGGGAACACGCGTGGATCTGCTGCGTGTTCGGGTGACAGGTTCGGTCACGCGACCTGGAGGCCCGGTGTGATCATGACGGTTTCGCATTCGACGGTGCTCAGGCGGCCGAGTGCGGCCTGTCCGCGACGTCGGTAACAGGTCCGCTCGATCCAGGTCACGATCGCGAACCGCAGTTCTTCACGGGTGGTCCGGCTCCGGCGGTCGAGGACGTTCTTCTGCAGCAGGCTGACGAAGGACTCCACGGCCGCGTCCGGGCGCCGATCGTCGTCCCCGAAGCCAAGAGCCGCGAGTACGCCGCCGCGCGCGAGCACCGCATGCACGCACTCCGGCACTTCTCTGCGTCCGTGCTCCTGGACCCCGGAGAGAGCATCAAGGCTCTCGCGGAGTACCTCGGGCACTCCGACCCGGGCCTGACTCTGAAGGGGTACGCGCACCTCATGCCGAGCAGCCGCGACCGGGCCCGCAAAGCACTCGGTCAGGCGCTCCGGCCGCCGCAGGACCCGCCGCGCTGAGGTCCCACAGTGGGCCAGGCCGCGAAAATGCCCCCGCCCGCGCCGTATGCGCAGATCGGGGGCATGATCACAAAAGCTACTTCTTCTTGCCCTGGTTCTTGACCGCCTCGATCGCGGCCGCCGCCGCGTCCGCGTCAAGGTACGTGCCGCCGGGGACGACCGGCTTGAAGTCGGCGTCGAGCTCGTAGGAGAGCGGGATGCCCGTCGGGATGTTCAGGCCCGCGATGTCGGCGTCCGAGACGCCGTCCAGGTGCTTGACCAGGGCGCGCAGGGAGTTGCCGTGGGCGGCGACGAGGACCGTGCGGCCGGTGAGGAGGTCCGGGACGATGGCGTCGAACCAGTACGGGAGCATGCGGACGACGACGTCCTTCAGGCACTCCGTCTGCGGGCGGATCTCCGGTGGGAGGGTCGCGTAGCGCGGGTCGGAGAACTGGGAGTACTCGGCGTCGCGGTCCAGCGCCGGCGGCGGGGTGTCGTACGAACGGCGCCACAGCATGAACTGTTCCTCGCCGAACTCGGCGAGCGTCTGCGCCTTGTCCTTGCCCTGCAGGGCGCCGTAGTGGCGCTCGTTCAGGCGCCACGAGCGGTGGACCGGGATCCAGAGGCGGTCGGCGGCCTCCAGGGACAGCTGCGCCGTGCGGATGGCGCGCTTCTGGAGGGACGTGTGGACCACGTCGGGCAGCAGGCCGGCGTCCTTGAGCAGCTCACCGCCGCGCGTCGCCTCCTTCTCCCCCTTCGGGGTGAGGTTGACGTCCACCCAGCCGGTGAACAGGTTCTTCTCGTTCCACTCGCTCTCGCCGTGGCGGAGGAGGATCAGCTTGTACGGTGCGTCGGCCATGGGTTCGAGCCTACCTAAGCCCCCGAACGAGGCGAGCGGCCCGAGGGGTGACGGCCGAAAGGGGCCCCCTGTGGTCTGAAGCACCCACCCGCCGTGTCCACCTTCCGGCTGAATTTTTGGTTAACTCCTAGAAACCATCCCCCGCCGTCGGCCGTCTGGTAATCGCAGGACGGGTGTGGGGGTACACGAAGAGGAGCTTTGAACGTGACCGTGCGTTCCTTTGCGCGGCGGATGAAACCGCGAGTCGAGCGGAAGGCCGCCGAGCGGGTGTGGCAGCTGCGTACCATGCGGCGGCGCCGCAGAGCAGCGGTCGGTGATCCCGTCCTGCGCCCGGTGGCCGTGCGAGGCCAGCAGCTGTACGGCCGGGTCGTGACCCGGTTCACGGCCGCCGAAGCCGCCGCCTCCAACCTCGACCTGGTGGTCTCGACGCTGGAGCAGGAGGGGATCTCGTACTTCCTCGTGCCGGTCTCTTCCACCCGGCACACCGTCGGTGTGAACGCCGTGGACCGGGAGCGGTTGCTCACCGCCCTGGAGACGCGGTACGCCGGCCAGCCCGTGTTCATCGGCAGGCCGGTCTCCGGTGGTCAGCTCAAGCACCCCGCGATGTTCCTGGACGGGGTACTGCCGGCCAAACTGCGCAGGGCCCCCGTGCTGCGGATCGGCGAGAACCACCTCGGGCCCGCCGGCCAGCTGCTCGCCGGTCCCGAGCTGGCCTGCGACGTCGAGTTCTGGGAGGACGGGGCCGCGCTGCTCGCCACCGAGCAGGGGGAGCAGCGCCTGGCGCAGGTGCAGCCGCAGGCTTCGGAGGACGTCTTCCGCGAGTCCCTGATCACGCCGCGCAACAACGGCGTCACGGATGTGCTGCCGGCCTCCGAGCAGGAGACCGTCACGGTGCGGGTCGGCGACCGCGAGCTGCCGAGCTTCGCCGCGCTCACCCTGCCGACCGTGAATCGCGTCACGTTCCCGGTGGACGTCGTCTACACGTGGGTCGACGGCGAGCAGCCGGAGATGCGGGCCAAGCGGGCGCGGTACCAGGAGCGCGGCACGGCCGAGATCCTGGACAAGGAGACCAACGCCTCCCGCTACACGAGCCATGACGAGCTGAAGTACTCGCTGCGCTCTCTGGCGATGTACGCCGACTTCGTCCGGCACATCTACATCGTCACCGACGGCCAGAAACCGCACTGGCTCGACGATTCGGTCGAGGGCATCACGGTCGTCGACCACCGCGACATCTTCCCCGAGGACGTCCTGCCGGTCTTCAACTCGCACGCGATCGAGACCCGGCTGCACCACATCCCGGGGCTGTCGGAGCACTACCTGTACTTCAACGACGACGTGTTCGTCGGCCGCCGGATCACCCCGGAGCACTTCTTCCACGGCAGCGGCCTGATGAAGATCCCGGTGTCGCCGCTGAAGATCGGTGTCGGCAAGCCGCACGCCGAGGAGACGGCCACGAACTCCGCCAGCAAGAACGTCCGCGCGCTGCTGCTGGAGAAGTACGGCCGGATGACGACGAACAACTTCATGCACACCCCGCTGCCTCAGCGGCGCGAGACGCTGCTGGCGCTGGAGGAGCTGTTCCCGCAGGACGTCACCCGGACCATGGCGTCCCGCTTCCGCTCGCCCACGGACATCGCCATGACGGCGCCGCTGCTGTACCAGTACGCGCTGATGACGGGCCAGGGTGTACCGGGCAGGTTCGGTTTCCGGTACGTCAACATCAGCCGCCCGGACGCCGTCGACCGCCTGGACGACCTGCGCCAGAACCGCCGGTTCGACTTCTTCTGCCTGAACGACGTCGACGTGCCGCCGCAGGAGCGGGAGCGGGTCGGCCGCCGGATGAACCAGTTCCTGGAGAACTACTTCCCGTTCCCGAGCCCCTACGAGAAGCGGGACGGAAAGCAGGACGGGACGCAGAAGGCGGCGCGGAGCGGGTCGCGGCAGCCGGCCGCCCCCTCCGAGCGGCAGAGCTGACCGGACGCGAGCCATGGGAATCCGTCATCGTTTCGCGGCGCCCCCGGGTCTGAGGGCCGCCCGGGACCTCGCGCTGCGCGTCCGGCTGCGGCTGCGTGCCCGGCTCTGGGCGCTGCGCGCGTCCCGGGCCCGCCGGGGGCTGCGGGCCGACGTCCCCGGCCTGCACCGGGTCGCCTGCGGCCCGTCGTGGCTGTACGGACGTACGGTCACCGGCTACACCGCCGCGGACGCCGCCGCCACGGATCTGGAGCGCGTGTGCGCGCTGCTGGAGGCGGCCGGCGTGCCGTACTTCCTGGTCCCCGCCGACCAGGGGCACGCCGGTCCGCGCCAGGCGATCGGCGTCGAGCGGACGCATCGCGGCACGGTGCTGGACGCCGCCGCGCGGCACTTCGCCCGCACGGCCGCGTTCGTCGGCGCCGTCGGTCCGGACGGCACCGTCGCCATGGCGGTGCTGTGGGCCGACGGGGCGCTGCCGAAGGAGCTGCGGAGGGCGTCGGTGCTGCGGACCGGCGAGGTACGCCTCGGCCCGCAGGGGCAGGTGCTCGGCGGTCTGGAGTCGGGGTGCGACATCGAGTTCTGGCGGCTCGGCCGGGACCTGGGCGCGGATCCCGGCCATCTGACCGTGCCCGGCGGGCAGCTGCCGGACGCCTTCGAGACGGCGCTCGTCGCGCCGCGCCGCAACCCGGTCTCGGAGGTGCTCCCGGTGTCGGCGCAGCGGCCGGCCGTGGTGGAGGTCCGGCGCCGGAGCGTGCCGACGTTCGCCCCGTTCGCCGAGCCGCGCATCGACGAGGTGTGCTTCCCCGTGGACGCCGTCTACACCTGGGTCGACGGCGCGGACCCGGCGATGGCCGCGAAGCGCCGCACCCACCAGGCGGCCTCCGAGAACGTCATCGCCCCGCGCGAGACCGGCGACTCCCGCTACACCAGCCATGACGAGCTGAAGTACGCGCTGCGCTCGCTGGAGATGAACGCCGGGTTCGTCCGGCACGTCTACCTGGTGACCGACTCGCAGGTCCCCGACTGGCTGGATCCCGAGGCGGAGGGCCTGACCGTCGTCGACCACCGGGAGATCCTCCCGGCCGAGGCGCTCCCGGTCTTCAATTCGCACGCCATCGAGAGCCGGCTCCACCACATCCCTGGCCTGTCGGAGCGCTATCTCTACTTCAACGACGACGTCTTCATCAACCGCCCGGTGCGTGCGGAGCACTTCTTCCACGGCAACGGCATCGCCCGCATCCCGCTGTCCCCGCTGAAGCTCGGGATCGGCGACCCGCACCCGCAGGAGCCGGCCCCGAACTCCGCAGGGAAGAACACCCGCGAGGTGATCCGGCGCTTCCACGGCCGCCAGATCACGCACAAGTCGCTGCACACCCCGCATCCGCAGCTGATGTCCGTGATGCGGGAGATGGAGCAGCTCGGCGTCGAGGAGCTGGAGCGGACCTCGTACTCGCGGTTCCGCTCCACCACCGACGTCGCCCCGGCGTCCACGCTGCATCACCACTGGGCGATCGCCACCGGCCGGGCCGTACCGGCGGCCTACCGCTTCCGTTACGTCCAGCTGGGCACGCCGGACATGCGGCGCCGGCTGGCCCGTCTGGAGGCGGGTGAGGACATCGACTTCTTCTGCCTGAACGACGTGGACACCGACCCGGCGGAGCGGGCGGCGGCCCAGGCGGCCATCCACGCCTTCCTGGAGCGGAAATACCCGTTCGCCAGTCGCTTCGAACGGGCGGCGGAAGTCGCCGAGCGGCCCTCTCGATTGACGCTTCCCGTCAATTGAGTGGCGGGCCCACGGATCCCCTTCGTAAGTTGTCAGCACCGCTTGCGCCGCTTACAGCTGTGGGGGATCCGTGATGTCGTCAGTCACCATGAGACGTGTGGTCCGGGAGAGCGTCTCAGGGCTCCCCCGCGAGTTCTGGTGGCTGTGGACCAGCACGCTGATCAACCGGCTCGGCGGGTTCGTGGCCACCTTCATGGCGTTGTACCTGACCCTCGAGCGCGGCCACTCCGCCTCGTACGCCGGACTGGTCGCCGCGCTGTACGGCCTGGGCGGCGTCGTCCTGTCCCTCGGTGGCGGCGTCATGGCCGACCGGCTCGGGCGGCGGCCCACGCTGCTCATCTCCCAGTCGTCCATGGCGGTGTCGGTCGCGCTGCTCGGGTTCGTGGAACACCCCGCGGCCATCGCCGCCGTCGCCTTCCTGGTGGGCGCCGCCTCCAGTGCCTCCCGGCCCGCGGTGCAGGCGATGATGGCCGACATCATCCGTCCCGAGGACCGCGTCCGCGCGTTCTCGTTGAACTACTGGGCGATCAACCTCGGCTTCGCGGTCTCCTCCACCGCGGCAGGCTTCATCGCCGAGGTCAGCTACCGCGCCGGCTTCCTGATCGAGGCCGGTATGACGATGGCCTGCGCGCTCGTCGTCTTCGTGAAGCTGCCGGAGTCCAGGCCCGAGCGGACGGCCGCGGTGCGGCAGGCCGACACCGTCTCGCTGGGCACGGTGCTGCGCGACGGCCGTTTCATGGGCGTGGTCGGGCTGTCGTTCCTGCTGGCGCTGATCTTCCAGCAGGGCTCGGTCGGCCTGCCGATCGCCATGGGCGAGGCCGGGTTCACGCCCGCCGACTACGGCATGGCCCTCGCCGTCAACGGCGTACTGATCGTCGCGCTCCAGATCCCGGTCACCCGGTTCATCGAGCACCGCGACCCCCGGCGGCTGCTGATCGTCTCGTCCCTGCTCGCCGGGTACGGCTTCGGCCTCACGGCGTTCGCCGGCTCGGTCGGCCTCTTCGCGCTCACCGTCTGCGTGTGGACCCTCGCCGAGATCGTCATGGCGCCCACCCAGTCGGGCCTCGTGGTCGCCCTCTCCCCGGACCAGGGGCGCGGTCGCTACCAGGGCATGCACACCATGTCCTGGTCCGTCGCCGGCATGATCGCCCCGCTGGTGTCGGGCCTCGTCATCGACCGGTACGGCGCGCAGTGGCTGTGGGGGATCTGCGCGGTGGTCGGTACGGCGGCGGCGCTCGGGTACGGCGTCCTGATGCGCCGGCTGCCCCGGCGGGAGCCGGCCGTCGCCGGGGCGCCTTCCCCGGCGAAGTCCGAGGTGGGCGCCGCGTGACCACGGGGCGATACGGCTGGGCCAGATCCAGCTCAGCCGTCCGCACCGCCCGTACCGCCGCCGCCCGGTTGCCCCCGGGGCGCTACGGCGTGGGCCCGCCGCCCTCCGGTCCCTCGCGCCGAGTCAGGTGCGCGAAGGCCTCCAGGTTGCGGGTCGACTCACCGCGCGAGACGCGCCACGCGTACTCCTTGCGGATCGCGGAGGCGAAGCCCATCTCCAGAAGGGTGTTGAAGGCGCCGTCGGCGGCCTGGAGGATCTGGCCGAGCAGCCGGTCGATGTCGTCCTCGGTGACGGCGGCCAGCGGCAGCTTGCCGGTGACGTAGATGTCGCCGAGCGGGTCGACGGCGTAACTGACGCCGTACAGCTTGAGGTTGCGCTCCAGGAGCCAGCGGTGGACGGCGGGTTCGTTCTCGTCGGGGTGGCGGATCACGAAGGCGTTCAACGACAGGGAGTGGCGTCCCGCGATCAGGGACACCGTGGTCGAGAGCTTGCGGGTGCCGGGGAGCTTGACCACGTAGTGGCCCGGCGTGGGGCTCTCCCACTCCAGTTCGGCGTCCTTGAACACGCCCTCGATGACCTGCGCGGCCCGCTGCTCTGCATCGCCCATGGCCGCAGCGTACGTCAGCGGGGGCATGCCGGAGCGGGCCATGGGGCCGCCGGCCGCGGTGGGCGCAGGGCAGTCAAGCCCAGCGAGCCCGGCACGGCCGGCCGCGGGGGGCCCGGGGCAGTCCGGCCCAGCAAGCCCGGCACCGCCGGCCGCGGGGGCCCGGGGCAGTCCGGCCCAGCAAGCCCGGCACCGCCGGCCGCGGGGGGCCCGAGGGCCGTCGGCCGCCGTGCACCCGGCACCGCCGGCCCCGGCAGCCCGGAACCCTCGACCGCAACCCGCCCGGCCACCGCCGACCGCCGTACGCCCGCAACAGCCCGCCGCCGACCGCCGTACACCCGCAACGGCTCGCCCCCAGCAGCCCGGGGCCGGCAACCGCAGCGGGCCCGGGCCGTCAGCCTCACCAGGCCCGGACCGTCGGCCTCAGCAGGCCCGGGACCGGCGGCGGTGGGACTGCAGGGCCTCCGCGTAGACCTCCGCCGTGGCGGCGGCCGAGGCGTCCCAGCCGAAGGAGCGGGCGTGGTGGGCGGCGGCCGTGCCCAGCCGTGAGCACAGGTGCGGATCGTCGGCGAAGTCACGCAGCACACGCGCGTAGGCCGCCGGATCGTGCCCCTGGACGAGGAACCCGGTGTCGCCGTCCCGCACGGCCACCGGCAGTCCGCCGACCGCGGCGGCCAGCACCGGCGTACCGGCCGCCTGCGCCTCTATGGCGACGAGCCCGAACGATTCGCTGTACGACGGCATGACCAGCACGGACGCGGCCCGGAACCAGTCGGCGAGCTGGTCCTGGCCGACCGGCGGGCGGAAGCGTACGACGTCGGTGATGCCCAGCCGCGCGGCCAGCTTCTGCAGACCCTCCGGCTTGGCGAGGCCGCTGCCGCTGGGGCCGCCGACGACCGGGACGACCAGCCGGGAGCGCAGGTCGGGGCGCTCGTCGAGCAGGACGGCGACCGCGCGGAGCAGCACGTCGGGGGCCTTCAGGGGCTGTATGCGGCCCGCGAAGAGGGGGATCAGCGCGTCCTGCGGCAGGCCCAGGCGGGCGCGCGCGGCGGCGCGGCCGTCGGCCGGGTGGAAGCGGTCGAGGTTGACGCCCGGGTGGACCACGGCGACCTTGGCCTGGGCGGCGGCGTAGTGCCGTACCAGCTCGCCCGCCTCCTCGGCGGTGTTGGCGATCAGCCGGTCCGCGGCGGCCACGATCTGGGTCTCGCCGATGACACGGGCGGCGGGCTCGGGGGTGTCGCCGTCGGCGAGGTTGGCGTTCTTGACCTTGGCCATGGTGTGCATGGCGTGTACCAGGGGGACGCCCCAGCGCTGGGCGGCGAGCCAGCCGACGTGGCCGGAGAGCCAGTAGTGCGAGTGGACGAGATCGTAGTAGCCGGGGCGGTGGCCCGCCCAGGCCTGCATCACGCCGTGCGTGAAGGCGCACAGCTGGGCCGGCAGGTCCTCCTTGGCGAGGCCCTCGTAGGGTCCGGCGTCGACGTGCCGGACGAGGACACCGGGGGCGAGCTCCACGGCGGGCGGGAGGGCGCCGGTGGTCGCGCGGGTGAAGATCTCGACCTCGATGTCGAGGGCGGCCAGACGCTGCGCGAGTTCCACGATGTAGACGTTCATGCCGCCGGCGTCGCCGGTGCCGGGCTGGTGGAGCGGTGAGGTGTGCACGGAGAGCATGGCCACGCGGCGTGCGCGCCGGTGCCCCAGACGGAGCCGCGAGGGGGACGCCGGCGAGCGGCGACCGAGCCTGCTGACGTAATGGCTCACGTGCCGTTCCTCCCTGCTGCGGGCATGCCTGACCGAGGGCACCGGGCCCTCCGACCCTGTCCAACACCGGAGGTCCGTGCCCCATTTCCGGACAGTGGTTTTTTGCTGAATCATTACCGCATCTCGCTCAACCGTTCGAGGCGGAGGCGCGTTCTGTCCACACCGGGGCGGAGACGTCCGGTGGAGCACACCCCGGGTGCTCCGGTGGAGCACACCTCAGGCGCCCATACCCTCGTAGGCATGACAGCCCGCGCAGCGCCCCCGCCCCACCCTCGGCCCCGCCCGAGCAGGGGGACCTCCGTCGTGGGCACCGTGACGCGCGGGACGACCCATCCGAACCGGCTGCGGCGCATGGACCGCTGGATCGCTGCCACGCACGGCCACGAGCTGCGCCGCGCCGGCTCCCCGGTCGCCGTCGACCTCGGCTACGGCGCCGCCCCCTGGACCGCCGTCGAACTCCTGACCCGCCTGCGCGCGGCCGCACCGCACGCGCGCGTGGTCGGCGTCGAGATCGAACCCGCGCGCGTGGCCGCCGCGCAGCCCTACGCGCGCGAGGGACTCGCCTTCTGGCACGGCGGCTTCGAGATCCCGCTCCCCCGGCGGCCCCACCTCATCCGCGCGGCCAACGTCCTGCGCCAGTACGACGAGGCACAGGTCGCCGACGTCTGGGAACGGCTGTGCGCACGCCTCGCGCCCGCCGATCCGTCGGCCGGCTCACGAGGGGGGCTGCTCGTCGAGGGCACCTGCGACGAGATCGGGAGGCGGCACGTGTGGGTCGCGCTCGGCCCGGAGGGTCCCCGCACGGTGACCTTCGCGACCCGCCTCGGTTCCCTGGAGCGCCCCTCGGACCTGGCGGAACGCCTGCCCAAGGCGCTGATCCACCGCAACGTCCCCGGTGAGCCGGTACACGCCTTCCTGCGCGACTTCGACCGCTCCTGGGCCGCCGCGGCGCCCTACGCCTCGTACGGCGCGCGCCAGCGCTGGATCCGCACCGTGCGCGACCTGACGGCCGACTGGCCGGTGACGGACGGTCCGGCACGCTGGCGGCAGGGGGAAATGACCGTCGCCTGGGAGGCGTTGGCGCCGCGTAGGTGACGGCCCCGTCCGCCGCCCGGCGTGAACAGCGCCCCGACGGCGTTGGCGCCCCGGCCGTTCGGCCTTTCCCTCCCGTTCTCCCGGCGCGCCGGTTCACGCGGAACGATCTCGGTGAGTCGTTCGTCACAAAAGGCGGGGGGATCGTCGTGCGACGGCCGGAATGGGGGAGGCAGTCACTGCCTCTGTCGTTTTGCGCCACGGCATGGCACGATCGCCCGGGCGATCAATGTTACTGACGGGCCATCAGCTTGGGGGCAGGGGTATGGCGAGGGGCAAGCGCGGCCTGATCGCGGCAGCGGTGACCGTGGTCTGCGCCGTCACCGTGCTGGCGGCACCCGGAGCGGCGTTCGCGGCACCCGCACCGCCCCCCACCCCCTCCACGAACCCGTCCACGAACCCCGGCACGGGCCCGGGTTCGGCCCCCGCGACGAACGAGGAACTGGAAGCGGTCCGCGAGCAACTCGACATCCTCTACCGCGAGGCCGCCTCGGCCACCGACGCCTACAACGCGGCGGAGGAGAAGGCCGAGCAGCAGTCCGCCGAGATCGTCGCGCTCGCCAAGCTGATCGTCGAAGGCAAGGAGAAGCTCGCCGAGTTGAGGAAGCGCGCCGGCTCCGCGGCCGCCGCCCAGTACCGCTCCGGCGGCCTCCCGCCCGAGGCACATCTGATGCTCAGCGACGACCCTGGCGAGTTCCTCGACGGCACCAGCCGGGTCCGCCAGGGCGAGCGCGCCACCAAGCATCTGCTGCAGGAGCTGACCCGCACCCAGCAGGACTTGGAGCAGTACGCCCAGGACGCCTCCGCCCAGTGGAAGAAGCTGGAGGCGGGCCGCAAGGCGAAGGCCGCCGCCCGGAAGAAGATCGAGCAGCGGATCGCGGCGGCCAAGAAGCTGGAGTCCCAGCTGGAGAAGGAGGAGAAGAAGCGCCTCGCGGAGCTGGAGGCACGTGCCGCCTACGAGGCGCAGACCGCCTGGCTCGGCTCCGGCGTCCTCGACGGGATCGACGGAACGGCTACCGAGCAGGGCAGGAAGGCCGTGAAGTTCGCGACCCGGCAGATAGGCAAGGCGTACGAATGGGGCGCCGAGGGCCCGAGGACGTACGACTGTTCCGGGCTGACCTCGCAGGCCTGGGCGGCGGCCGGCAGCGCCATCCCGCGCACCTCGCAGGAGCAGTGGAAACAGCTGCGGCACATCGCCGTGAAGGACATGCGGCCCGGCGACCTGATCATCTATTTCGGCGACGCCAGCCACGTCGGGATGTACGTGGGTGACGGCGCGATGGTGCACGCCCCACGGCCGGGACGGACGATCACGATCGCGGGGGCCGGATCGATGCCGATCCTGGGCGTCGTACGCCCCGAGACGGCCCGGGCGGACTGAGCGTCCGGGCCGCAACGCCCCACGAATCACGGTGACGTGGCCCACGTGACCCACCCCACGCCCGTTCGCGGCGGGCCGTCCACGGACGTGAGCTTTGTCATCAGGGACCGGGCGGCGTCCTGTCCAACTGCGATACGGATCGCGGCATATGACAGTGGCCGACCCCCGAGCGGCGCGCCTCACACCATTCCGCTGCGGCGCCGACACCCGCTATGGTCCCGGTCGGTGGGTCGAGGTCCCTCGCACCCGCCATGCCCTCGGGGGGAGGGAAGGAACCCAGGACAATGCCCGTACCCGTACCGCGGCAGAGAGCGATCCCGGCCGTGGAAAGTGGTCAGGCGCAGGCCGCGCCCGCAGTCCGCGGCCTCTCCGGTGCATCCGGTGATCCCGGTACTGAGGCTCCGCGCAAGGAAGCGCACACGGAAGAGAAGGCCCAGACGACCACCGGCGCGACCACGGACACCAACCTCACACTGCTGCTGATCGAGGACGACCCCGGCGGCTCACCGATCGTGCCGGAACTGCTCGACCAGTCCGGCAAGCCGATCCGGATCCGTACCGCCCGCAACCTCACCGAGGCCGCGCGGCTGCTGACCGACGACGTCCACTGCATCCTGCTGGACCTCGCACTGTCCGCTCCCGGCCGGTCCGAGGACAGCGACGACGAGCTCCACGTCCTGCGGCACGTGCTGGAGCTGGCGCCCCGGCACGCCGTCCTCGCCCTCACCGCGTCCGGCGATGCCGAGCGCGGTGCCGAGGCGGTGCGCGTGGGCGCCCAGGACTATCTGTTCCGCGACGAGCTGGACGGCCGGCTGCTGGGCCGCGCGATCCGCTACGCCGTGGAGAGGAAACGTTCCGACACGGCCGAGCGACGGCTCGCCGAGGGCCGGCTGCGAGCCCAGGAGAACCGCCGGCTGGAACGCGGTCTGCTGCCCACGCCGCTGCTGCACGGCTCCCCGCTGCGCTTCGCCGCCCGCTACCGCCCCGGCCGCTCGCGCGCGCTGCTCGGCGGCGACTTCTACGACGTCGTGCGCACGCCGGACGGCACCGTGCACGCCATGATCGGCGACGTCTGCGGGCACGGCCCCGACGAGGCCGCGCTCGGCGTGGAGCTGCGCATCGCCTGGCGCGCGCTGACGCTGGCGGGTCTGTGCGGCGACCAGCTGCTGAACACCCTCCAGCAGGTGCTGGAGCACGAACGCCCGGACGAGGAGATCTTCGCGACCCTGTGCACGGTCGACATAGCGCCGGACGGGCGCCGGGCGGGCTTGTGCCTGGCCGGTCACCCGGCCCCGCTGGTCGCCCGCCCCGGTCGCGCGCCGCGGCTGCTGCCGAACGACAACAACGGCCCCGCACTCGGCCTGCTGCCGGGCGCGCGCTGGCCGCGGACGCAGGTGGAGCTGGGCCGGGAGTGGAGCCTGATGCTCTACACCGACGGCCTGATCGAGGGCCGTGTCGGCGAGGGCCGCGAGCGGCTCGGCCAGGAGGGCATGGTGGAGATGATCAGCCGCCAGCTGTCCGAGGGACTGCGCGGGGAACGGCTGCTGCGCGAGGCCGTCAACGAGGTGCGGGAGCTCAACGGCGGCGAACTCACCGACGACGTGGCGGTGCTGCTGCTGGACCGGGTGCCCTAGCGACGACGACCGCCGGGCGCGGGCGACAGGGCCCGCGCCGCGCGCGGACAGGGCCACGCCGTGCGGGTACGGCCACGTCACCCCTGGGACCGGCGTCCGCCCCTGCGGCCCACGTCGGCCGCCACGGCCCGCGTCACGCGCGAGCGAGGCCCCGCTCCGTGCGGGCAGGACCACGCCGACGTGCGAGGTACGGGCTTCGGCCGTCGACAGCCCGCGCCACGCTCCTCGGGCCACGCGGTGCGGGTACGGCCACGTCGCCCCCGGGGCCCGCGTCCGACCCTG